>DASXCO010000095.1 GCA_036491125.1 Acidimicrobiales bacterium
ATGGCGAACCTCCGGGCGGCCTACGGCCACGGCCTAGGGAGCCGGCTGACATCGACGCCCTTGCCGAGTCTCTTCAGCGCCAAGCGCGCACGTGCTAACCAGGGAGGTCCTCCGGCCGTTTGGCTGCGAGGTGCCCGGAGAGTAGCCCGGTGGACTGGCCCACCTCGATCAGGTAGCCGTCTGGGTCCCGTAAGTAGCAGCGGATCTCAGCTCCGCGGTCGATCGGCCGCGTGAGAAAGGTGGCGCCCCGGTCGCTCCACTCCCGATAGCAGGCGTTGATGTCGGCGACACGAAGGTTCAAGAAGATCGATGTGGTGTCTCCGGGCTCGTAGTTCACGACAGAGATGTCAGGTTTGTCGGGCGTGGGCGGTCCGCCTGGATTCATGATGATCCAGGAGTTGGCCAGCTTGACCATGCAGGGGTTCTCTTCGAGGACGACCTTCCCTCCCAATACCTCGGAGTAGAACGCCCGTGAGCGAGCGACCTCCCGGACAGTGATGAACAGACTCGCGAGGAATCCTTCGCTTGGCGCAGGAAGATTGGCGAAGTCGATGTTCTGCCCGTTCTCAGTCATTGGGTGCCCTTCATGACGTCTGGTAGCGGCAAGCAGCTTCATGCCCATGATCCCAGCTTCGGCCACCAGGGGCCGAGATCAACACCGGCGCCCGCCGCACCAGCCAGGAAGGGTGTCCCTCGTCACCGGCCAGGCAGACTTCGGGCGAAATGTCCCGTTCCTCGAGCTTCTTTGAGCGCCACGGTGCGCTCTGGCGCAGACTGGGGTGGTCAGGGATGCGATAGCGCTCGTCGACCGCCAGGATCTTCTGGTGGCTACGACGACGCCACCAATCACACAAGGAGAAGATCATGCCCAAGGCATCGACCACGCTGGCGGAACTATCGGACTCGATGGCCGAGTTGTCGCTCAGGGCAAAGGCAGCTGAGGATCAAACAGCCGCTGCCCGCACGGAGACGCGCGAGCAGGTCGAGGCGCGCCTCGCTCAGGCCAAGGCCACGGCCCAGAGTCGGCGCGAAAGCGCGCAAGCACGCGGCGCCAAAGTCAAGGACGAGATGAGCTCACGCTGGTCGAAGGTTCGCAGCGACTTCCAAGCCCACATCGATCAGATGCAGGCCAAGATCGACGAGCGGCGAGACGATCTTGATGCCAAGGTCGCGGACCGCCGGGCTGACCAGGCCGAGATCAATGCGTCCGACGCCGTGGACTTCGCTCTCTACGCTGTCGATGAGGCGGAAGCGGCCGTTCTCGACGCCCAGGATGCCCGAGTGATCGCCGACGCCTACGCCTGATAGGTCGATCGTCGCAAGAGGGGGACAAAGGCTCCTGCCCTTGGTCCCTGCCGGTCGGTGATCGACGGCGGGGCCCAGGGGCAGGCTGCGTACCATTCCAGCCCATCGAGGCGAAAGTTGAATATCCTCCTCCAGCCGGACCGTTACCTCGAGGAGGCAGACCTCATGTCCAATAGCTCTCCGAGCGGCGTTCGCTCGAGTCCAAAAAATCAGACGGTCGCCGACCGAGTGCGGCGCTTCCTCGTTCCCGCGAGGCAGCCTCCCCCGGTGAACCCTGCGCTCGTGAGACACGCCGAAAAGCGCGCCGAGAATGCTCAGAACCGGGTGGCGGACCGGATCACCGCGTTCTCGGGATCCATGTTGTTCGTCTATGTGCACCTCGTGTGGTTTGGATGTTGGATCGGTTTTGGGGTGGAGAAGTATCCCTTCGGGCTGCTCACGATGATCGTCTCCCTCGAGGCCATTTTCCTTTCGACATTCGTGCTGATCAGCCAGAACCGTGCCGACGCAAAGCGGCAGGTCCTTGCGAACCAGGAGTGGAAGACAGTCCAAGAGGAGGACGGGCAGAACCGAGAGCTACTGGACCTGGCAAGGCAGATTCTGGCTCTCACCAAGCAGGTTGGCCCAAGTGCGAAGGCTTTCGGCGACGAGAACAAGCGAGACGACGAGCTGCTGGACGTGTCGAGGCAGACCTTGGCCCTGACACAGGAGGTCCACGCCCTTGCTGGCGCGGCTTCTAAGGGCTCCGGCAAGTAGATGTCACGCGGGTGATGCGGTGGTCATCTCGGAGGAGATGGTCGTCTTTGTCCGCCCGGAAATGACGATGGGAATGAGTCCGCCAGTGAAAGGGGGCGCAGCTCATGCTGATGAGTCCGTTTTTGCAGGACGACGCCGGTTGGCGGCGCACTGCCGATCAGGCAAGTCGAGGATGGTGGATCGTCCTGTTGAGCGGGATTGTCTCGATCGTCGCTGGAGTGATCATCCTGGACATCGATTGGACGGTGAGCGACCTCGCCATTTTCGTGGGCGCTTACCTAGTGTTCCGTGGCCTCGTGCAGATGCTCAACGGCGTGCTCGGTAGGGGCCTTTGGGCCTACTACCTTGCCACGGGCGGGCTCAGCGTTCTCGCTGGGATCGTCGTGATCGCCTGGCCCGGACCAACCCTTCTCGTGGTAGCAATCCTCATCGGGGTCTCGATCGTCTTGTACGGCACCCTGAACGTCGCTGGTGCCATCGGCAACCGAGACCGCGCCCAGTACTGGGGGGTCGTGCTGGTCCTCGGAATCCTCGAGATCCTGCTTGGCTTCTGGCTGCTTCGCCGACCCGGCCTGACACTAGCTGTGGTCATCACTGCGATCGGTCTCTGGGCTCTGTTCATTGGTGTAATGCAGATCGTGGTGTCGTTCGAGATCCGACGCTTGCCAGAGACCCTGAATCGAAAGGACGCCTAGAAGGGACCCGTCGGACAGCCGTAGGAAGTCGGCGACAGGTCCAAGGGGAGACCCCTGAGCCCGTTCCTCAAGGATTCGTCACAGCAGGCTGTCGGGCCTGGCCTTGGCCTAGCAGCGCTGGGGCCAGCTGGAGTCGCGAGCCGACATCCAGCTTGCGGAAGACCTTCTTCAAGTGATATTCGACCGTGCTCGGGCTGATGAAGAGCCGAGCGGCGATCGCCGGGTTGGACGTGCCCTCGCTGGCCAGTCTTGCGATCTGGGCTTCCTGGGCGGTGAGCTCATAGCGGGTGTCGACGCTCCGCTTGCGGGCGCGCTCTCCGGTGGCGAGCAGTTCGATACGGGCCCGTTCGGCGAAGCTCTCCGCACCGATCGAGTCGAACGCGTCATATGCCATCCGAAGTTGCTCGCGGGCGTCGCGCCGACGGCGCTGACGGCGTAGCCATTCGCCGTACACGAGGTGAGCCCGGGCAAGGTCGGGCGCGGCGGTGGTGTGACCCAGGTGATCGATCGCTTCACTGAACAGGCCTTCGGCGTCGGCGTCGTTGCTGACGAGCGCGCGCGAACGGGCAAGCACCCCAACTGCCCAGGATGAGCCGCTAGCACGAGCTCGTTCCGACAGCCTTCCCAGACCCCGCCAGGCGGCCGCGCGATCGTCGGTACGAGCGGCCGCTTCGACCATATCCGGCAAGGTGAGTGTCCCGAGGTAGATGAGATCCTCGTCGAACACGTCCTGGGCGCCGACCAGCGCTGCGTCGTAGTGGGCGAGGCCGATGTCGAGCAGTGTGATCGCAGATAGCGAATGCGTGATGCCAGCTCCCTGGCCCCGGTCGGTCGATTCCGAGGTGATGGCTTCGGCGGTCGAGCGAGCCTGAGCCTCTTGACCCCGCCAGACCTGACAGAGGAGTGGACCCGCTCCAGGGGACCCGACGACTCCCGTATTCCCGGTCGCTGCTGCAATCTCATTTTCTTCTGCGCTACAGACTTCGGCGGCAGCGAGCTGACCGGCCTGGACCCGATACCAGCCTTGGTAGTTCAGTGCCACAGGCAGCGTGGTGAGCGCCCCCCGATCACGGGCAATGTCGACCCACCGGTCGGCCAGTGCCGTTTGCGCCTCATCGTCCCACAACTCGCCGGCTGCAAGACAGCCCAGCATCATCCACCGCAGACCGTCTTCGATCCGAAGCCCGTCGGCTCGAAGTGCGGCGACGGCCTCACGAAGTACCGGCACCGCAGCAGGATGTCCGCTCGTCAGGAGGGTCGCATATCCGTCAAGAAGGAGGTCCGCGACCGTCGGCGGCGCCTTGGGGAGCGTCGGCATCTCGAGAGCGGCTCGGGCGATGTCGTGTAGGTCCACGTCCACCGCAAGGCGACCTGCATAGAGAGCTGCTTGCATTGCCTCGAGCATGGTGTCGCGAGCGAGCCGAAGGTCGAACGATTCGAGGCCCCGTGCCGCTCGCAGCAGGAGCGATGGGGCTTCTTCGAGCTGCCCGAGGGCATAGCGAATCGCCCCCTTCAACCGCGTCGCGTGGGAACGTCTCCGCTTGTCGATGGGCCGCGGTGTCACCTGGTCCAACAGACCCTGGGCCCTGAGCGGGGCGCCACCGGTGAGCTCGGCTTCGGCCGCGGCAAGCAGCCGGTCTTCCTGGTGACGCTCGTCAGGACTGAGCTGCGCGGCACGCTCGAGGAAGGCGGCCGTGGCCGCGTAGCCACCTCTTACCCGGGCCCGGTCAGCCGAGGCCTCGAGCTCGGCTGCAACGCTCTCATCTGGAGCGATGGCCGCCGACGCCCTGTGCCAGGCCCGACGATCCGGGTGCAGCTCGGGGTCGCACGTCTCGGCCAGCGCCTGATGGACCCGCTGGCGCTCGGGAACGGACGCACCGTGGTAGACGGCCGAACGAATCAGGGGGTGACGAAAGGTGATCGGCGGGCCGAAACCCACCAATCGCTCGGCCTGGGCAGGAGCGACAGCATCCTGTCTGATCCCGAGGCGCTCGGCTGCCCGCCAGAGCCGCACCGGTGCGGCGGAGGGCTCGGCTGCCGCCAGCAGGAGCAGCGTTTGGGTCTCGCCCGGCAGGGTGCTCAACACGCGCAGGAATCGTTCTTCGAGCGGGCTGCCCAGAGGCAGAGGCTCAGGGAGGGGCGACCAACCCGCGAGCTGGTCCGGCGTCAGCTCGCCGGGCAGCTCTAGAAGAGCGAGCGGGTTGCCACCGGTCTCGGCCACGATTCGGGCACCGACGCCTTCGTCCAGGCTGCCTCTGACCACCGAGCTGAGGAGCTGGTGGGCCTCGCCATCTGGGAGTCCACCCACGTGTACGTCGGGTAGCCCTGGGAGAGGGGCGTCGCGCTCGATGGTCTCGCGAACAGCACACAGCAGCACGATGCGGTCGGCGTAGAGCCGGCGGGCGACGAAGCCGAACACGTCCGCCGACTCCTGATCAAGCCACTGCGCGTCGTCCAATATCACCAGCAGGGGCTGCTCGACGGCTGCGTCGGCGAGCAGGGTGAGCACGGCCAGGTCGACCAGGAAGGGATCCGGGGCCTCACCAGTGACGAGGCCAAAGGCGACACCGAGCGCTTGGCGCTGTGGTGGCGGCAGCAGCTCGACGCCAGCCATGAACGGCACGAGCAGTTGGTGGAGGGCCGCAAAGCCCAGGCTCGTCTCGGACTCGACGCCGGCGACCCTTGCCATTCTCATGGAAGGAGCTGACTGCACCGCGTACTCGAGAAGGGCGGTCTTGCCAACACCGGGCTCGCCCCGAAGCACCAGCGCGCCGCTCAGCCCCTGGCGGGCGGCATCAAGCAAGCCATCGAGCCGCTTCCGCTCCTCCACCCGATCGAGCAGCATCCTCCAGGATGGTAATCGTCGGGGAAGGCAAAGACTGGGGTCCTCGGGGATTCGAGCGCCCGCACCTGCTCCTTACGGTAATGACGAAGCTCGATTCGAACAGATCCACGGGTGCGGAGCATTTACCCCGAAAAGGACGACTGACGTCGCTCACCCCATGTCGGTGGGCGATGAAGCTGCGTCCGTGCTGGGCGCGGGCGTCTCCCGAACCTCGGCGTCCCCATAGCTCGTGCGTCGGCCGAAACGGCCGAGGATGCGCGGGAAGCGGGGCAATGGCGGCGACTCCCACGCCGGTCCTCCACCGCCGAACCAGTGCTCGATCGCAGGCCCCGGAGGTCTGACGTGCCCGAGCCAATAGAGCCAGACGGCAAAGAGAGCGCCGCCGACAGTAATGCCGAAGCAGATCCACAGCACCGTGCTCGTGACCGAATTGGCGAAGCCCGTGGCACTGATGGCGAAGTGCAGAAGGATCGGTCCGATCATGAAGGCTGCGACAGCACGCATCAGCTCGATGATTGAGAAGACTCCTTGCAAGAGGTTGTTGCGCAGGGAGAACCCGACGATGAACAGTGCCGGTACCACGGAGGCGCCGACACCGACCCCGATGAGGCCGGAGCCCACCAACGTCACCATGGAGGTCGGCGGGATGGCCGATGCCAGCACGACGATCCCGGCGCCAAGCAGGACCATACCGCTCAG
The DNA here is from genome assembly GCA_036491125.1 of Acidimicrobiales bacterium. Classification (NCBI taxonomy): domain Bacteria; kingdom Bacillati; phylum Actinomycetota; class Acidimicrobiia; order Acidimicrobiales; species Acidimicrobiales bacterium. The sequence continues at coordinate 6,301 of DASXCO010000095.1, forward strand.
GGCGAAGTAGTGGATCAAGTGGGAGCGGAAGACGATAGCGAAGACGACGGCAGCGACCACGGCTCCACCGAACTCGGGGAAGTAGAGCAGCCCTGCGTGCAGGGGAGGGAACTGGCGCTGGAGGAGGGTCTCGCTCAAGGCGATGGCCGACACGGCGGCGGCGGCGGCGCACAGAGCGGCTACGACCCCGGCCACTGGGAACGTGCTGTTCAGGATGCGAACGCACAGCAGTGGTCGTTTCGAGCGGTACTGGCGGACGAAAAGGATGACGATCAGGGCCAGTCCCCCGAGCAGGGGCCCCAGGGTGGCCGGATCGAGGAAGCTGTGGGTGGCGAGCTCAGAGGCGCCGTAGAAGGCCGCCACCGAGCCGCCGGCGGCGAGGCCGACGGTTATTGCGTCCTTCGGCGAGGAGGGGTTAGCCGGTGGGGTGTCCCGGAAGGTCAGCACCGAGAGGGCCAGGGCCGCCACCGCGATGGCGGCGAGAATCCAGAACAGCGGCCGCCAGCCGTTGAACGAGGCCTGGACGCCGCCGATCAGCGGGCCCAGGGCCACGGCGCCGAAGATGCACACGTTGAGGATGACCACCGTCGAGCGGAGCTTGGCCACCGGATAGTCGAGAACCAGCGGCGGCACGGCTCCGATGAGCAGGAGGCTGGTGCACAGTCCCTGGAGGATGTGTCCGGCGATGTACATCCCCGGATTGGTCGCCGCCGCCGCCAGGACCGAGCCGATCACCAGCAGGCTGGCATAGACGAGCACCATCCGCCTCTGGTGCAGATGCTGGGCCAGTTGAAATGCCAGCACGGTACCCACCGCGTAGCCGGCGTTGGCCAGCCCCGAGGTCAGTTCCACGGTCTGCAAGCTCATGTGCAGCTGGCTGGCGATCGTCGGCGTGATCGATTGGAGCGCCGCCGCCAGCACCAGGTAGGGAACGAGCGCGAACACGACCATCGCCGCCACCACCGGATAGCGGCCCGCCAGGGGACCTCGAAATCGCGTCATTGCCGAGCTGAAGCGCTGGCTGGACGTCGCCCCCGCCGGCGGCGAATCGCGGACTGTGTACTGGGACATGTCTACTCCACCGGTGTCGGCCTGTTGGAGCGCGCCCCCCGGGATACGAGCCCAGAACTTGCGGATTGAGAGACGACTCCCGTTCGGGGGGAGTCTAGTTTCGCACCCGGACGAACCGGGCCGAGGCGTACGGTCGACGCGGTCGACTTATTGGGGATCCGCACCCGGCGAGCGTGTCCGTGCGGGGTTCGTCTTCCCGCGCGCCGTCGGCGCTGTCCCCGTGCCCTCGAAGGTGGCGGAGAACAGGTAGCTGGTCGCCAGGCTGCGGAACGGCCGCCAGCTCTCGGCGATCGAGAGCACTTCCTCCTCGCTGGGAAGGTGTTCGAGCCCATAGGCACGCTGGACTGCTCTGCGAAGCGCAAGGTCGCCCGGCAGGACCACGTCCTCTCGCTGCAGCGCGATGATGAGGACACCCTGCGCGGTCCAGGGGCCAATCCCGGGGACCGCGGTGAGCTCCGCGATGAACTGCTCGTCTGGCAGCCTGTGCAGCTCGTCCGCGTTCAGACGACCGTCCGACAACCGCTCGGCGAGGTCGCGGAGGGTGCCGATCTTCCGCCACGAGAGACCGGCTTGACGGAGCGAGCCGGGCTCGACTGCCAGCAGCTCTGTAGGCGAGGGGAGATGATCGCCAAAGAGAGCCTGGATGCGCGCGAGGGTCCGGCGGGTGGCTGCGACGGATAGCTGCTGGCCGGCGACCTGGAACAGCAGGGAACCGAAGAGGTCCATCGGCGGAAGCTGCGCCATCCACGCCCGCGGGTCGAAGTCCGGCCGCTCGTCGATGAGCCGCGCCAACACTGGGTCACCGTCGCGAAGGCGGGAACGCGCTTGCTCGAGCCACGAGGCGTGGCTCGAATCTTCCCGTCGTGAGCTCGCTCCTGTCGCGAGGGCATCCTGAAGCTTGGCGACGCTGGATTCCCGGAATTCGGGGGAGGTCTTGTGACTCGTCATCGACTACCGCGCCGCCACGGCCGACGCCGCGTCTCGGATGAGACCGGCCACCGCCTCCGGTTGTGAGACGTAGACGGCATGACTGCCCCGGACCTCGACCACTGTTGAGCGGGCGCGCTCGGACATGGCGCGCTGGGTCGGCGGTGGGATCATCCGATCTTCGGTCGTCAGTAGGTACCAACTCGGCTTGGTCTGCCAGGCGGGCGCCGTTATCTGCCCGCCCAATGCGTCCACGCCCCAGGGGACCTGCGAGTCCGCCATGAACGCGGCCTCCTCGTTGGACACGTCACCGGCGAATGACGCGTGGAACTTCTCGCGGTCGAGGAGCAGGAAGCCGTCCCTGGGCGGCAGGATCGGTGGCATCGGCGAGCCGGGGGGCAGGTCGGCGAGAATAGTGTTCACCGACTCGCCCTTGTCCGGTGCGAATGCCGCGACGTAGACGAGAGCGGCCACGTTCGGGTGGGTTCCTGCCTCGGTCATGACTGCACCGCCGTAGGAGTGGGCGACGAGCACGACGGGGCCGTCTTGCGCGTCGAGGACCCATCGAGTCGCGGCCACGTCTCCCTCGAGCGACAGGGTGGGATTTTGCACCACCGTCACGGCGTAACCGTCCCGGGTGAGCAGGTCGTGAACCGCCCGCCAGCCGGACCCATCTACGAAGCCGCCGTGGACGAGAACGACGTTCAGCGCTGCTGAGCTTGAATTCATGACCATCTCCCATTGGCTCGTCAGGACGCTTGTTCATCCTGCGCCTCCCCGTCCTCTCCGCCAAGGGGTCAATCACAAGACCTCTGCAAGTCCACAACGATCAGCCGGAGCGGAGTAGTGGCCGAGCCGGGGCCTGTCCGGACTCAATTCCAACGCAGCGCTGCACGTGTCTGCCAGTAGGTAACCGGATCCTCTCGGATGGCATCGAGCTGCTCGATCATCTCCGGATTCGGCTCGAGGGCGAGCGCCGCCAGGTTGCTCTGGAGCTGGACCACAGTAGTGGCACCGCTGAGAACCACATCCGCCCACGGTTGGGCCAGCGCAGCAGCGAGAGCGAGTGTGTCCGGCGTGCCTCCGAGACTGCGTGCGCCCTCTCGAAGCGCGTCGACCGAGCCCGGTGCGGCGAGTCTGCCGTTGGCCAGGGCCTCCTTGACGATCACGCCTACTCCGGCGGCATGTGCCGCGGCGAGGGCCGACTCCGCCGCCCGCTCTAGCAGGTTCCACGTGGCTTGCACGGTGTCGAAGCCGCCGAGCTCGAGCGCCCGGCGGATCGTCTCGGACTGTCGAGGCCCGGTCACGGTGAAGCCGATGGCCAACCCGCTCGCCCGTTGCCGGGCGAGCTCCTCGAGCACGCGGGGATCGTCCAACACGCCGCTGTCGAGGGTGGCGGAGTGGATCTGGTAGAGCCGAAGTCTGGGCCCCAACAGGCCCTTGGTCTCGGCGAGCTGGCGCCGAAGATGAGTGGCCGACAGGTCTTTGACCTCGTGCACGGGGGCGTCGATGCGCCAGCCCGCGGTGTACGTGTAGCCCCACTTCGACCCGACGGTGACCTCACTCGGGCCCAGGCCGCGTTGCTCGAGCCAGGAGGCCAGGAAGGCCTCGGCCTTGCCGTAGGAACGGGCGGCGTCGAAGTAGCGCACACCTCCGGCGTAGGCGGCGTCCAGGACGGTGTGCGCCACATGCTCCATCGACTCCACGTCGGTACGATCGCCGAGGTCCGACCCGTGCCCGAGGTTGATGTACCCAGGCCGGCCCAGGGCAGCGAGGCCCAGTCCGATCCGGCTCGCCACTAGGCCTGTGGTGCCGAGTGTGGTGAACACGGTCGGCCGATATCAGGTGCCGAACGGCCGCGTCTCGGTCCAGTTCACCATCAGCCGGCGCTCGGCGAACAACCACTCGCCGTCCTGCTTGACCAGCTCGTCGAGGTAGCGGATGGACGCGATCATCATCGTGCGTTGCCCATCCTCGCCGACCGAGATGTGATGGGCCATGCAGTAGCTCTCGCCTGAGGCCCGGTCCCCGTCAAGCGAGATGGTGCTCTGCCCGTTGAAATGCATGATGGCGACGTAGCGGTTGAGGTCGTCGAACACCGGGGCCAGCGAGTCGCGTCCGCGCAGCTCCTGGGTCGGTTTCACCGCAGCTGGGTCGTAATACACGAGGAAGCGGGTATCGGCGGTGAAAAGGGCCATCTGGCCCTTGGCGTCGCGCCGGTCCGCGCAATGGGCGTAGGCGTCGATCAGCTCGCGGATGGCCAGCCGGTCGGCGGCTTCGGGGGGCGAGAGAGTGGCGTGGGATGTCATGACCAGTCCCTTTTGATTGTATTTTACAGGTGTATCTGCTTAGTCTCGAGCGCCGATGGCGTCCAGCTCGTCGATGGCGTCGGCCGGCAGTGCCAGGTCGACGGCCACGATGTTGTCCCGTAGGTGCGCACGGGACGACGTGCCGGGGATGACGGCCATCGTGCTCGACCGCTGCAACAGCCAGGCCAGCGCGACCTGCTGCGGTGCCGCTCCGAGGCCATTCGCGACCGAGCTCAGGACGTCAGACTGCAGCGGGTTGAACCCGCCGAGGGGGAAGAACGGCACGAAGGCGATGTGGTCGCGGGCAGCCCGGTCGACCAGGTCCTCGTCCTGGCGGTTGGCGAGGTTGTACAGGTTCTGGATGGCGACGACAGGCGCAATACGCTGCGCCTCGGTCAATTCGCCCGACGAGACGTTGCTGATGCCAAGGTGCTTGATGAGGCCCTTCTGCTGCAGCTCGGCCAGCGCGCTGAAAGGGGCTTCGATGGATTGCGGGGTCGGGGCTTCGGCGCCGGCGAGGCGCAGATTCACCAGGTCGAGGGTGTCGACGCCGAGGTGGTGGAGATTGTCCTGGACCTGAGCCTGGAGGTCGGCGGGGTCGAGCGACTGGACCGGGGCGCCGTCGTCGGGCCGGCGCCAACCGACCTTTGTCGCCACCGTGATCCCGTTGTACGGGTGGAGCGCCTCCCGGATGAGCCGGTTGGTGATGACAGGGCCGTAGTAGTCGGCCGTGTCGATATGAGTGATTCCGGAGTCTGCTGCCTCACGCAGCACGGCGAGGGCCTCGGCGCGGTCGCGAGGCTCGCCGAAGGCGTTGGGGCCGGCCAACTGCATGGCGCCGTAGCCCATGCGAGTGATGGTCAGGTCGTCGGCGACAGTCAGAGTCTCGAGGGTGCGGTTCTCGGGCATGGATGCCCTTTCACGAGTTCCCAGGTCACGCCATGGTTACATGCTGGGCCGACAAAGGTGGCAACATGAGAATTCAGGATCCTTCGTCGGTGACCAACACGACTTTCATGTCGCCCCGCCGAGGCCGGGCTCAGCGGGTAGGTTCAGTGTCCAGGCCAGAAGGGGGATCTAGACACGTGCTGCTCGGCCGGCGAAGCGAGTCCGATGTACTCGACCGGCTGCTGTCGGGCGCGCGCGGCCGTCACGGCGGAGCGATCGTGGTACGGGGAGAACCTGGCATCGGCAAGACGGCCCTGATAGAGCAGGCGATCACGTCCGCCGAAGGCTTCCAGGTCCTTCGCACCGGCGGCAACGAGGCGGAGATGGAGCTCGCCTATGCGGCGTTGCAGCAACTCTGCGCCCCGGGCCTCGAGAGGCTGGAGCGGCTCCCGGGGCCTCAGCGGGACGCTTTGGGTGTCGTATTTGGACTAGCCACAGGGGACCCGCCGGATCGGTTGCTGGTGGCGCTGGCCGTGCTGACTCTGCTGTCCGAGATCGCCGCTGAGGGGCCGCTGCTCTGCGTCGTCGACGACGCACAATGGCTTGATCGAGCGTCCGCCCAGGCACTTGCCTTCGTGGCTCGTCGCCTGGCGACCGAGCCCATGGCGTTCGTGTTTGGAGCGCGAGGTCTCACCGATGAGGTGCGCGGGCTTCCGGAGCTGGTCGTGGAGGGCCTGGCCGACGACGATGCCCGGGCATTGTTGGGCTCAGTCCTGCCCCAGCGGCTGGATGAGCCGGTGCTGGACCGGATCGTCGCCGAGACGCACGGCAATCCGCTGGCGCTGCTCGAGCTGCCACGGGGGTTGACCCCCGCTCAACTGGCCGGCGGGTTCGGCCTGCCGATGTCGGTCCCGCTGGCCGGGCGCATCGAGGAGAGCTTTCGACGTCGTCTGGTCAGGCTCCCATCACCGGCGCGGCGCCTCCTGCTGGTAGCGGCTGCCGAACCGACGGGGGATGCGGAGCTGGTGTGGCGGGCCGCTGAGCTGGTCGGCATCGCCGACGGAGCGGCGGACGCCGTCGAGGCCGAGGGCCTGCTGGAGCTCAACGCTGGGATGGTGTTCCGTCACCCGCTGGTCCGCTCGGCCGCCTACGGTGCCGCATCTGCCCAAGAACGGCGGCAGGCGCACCAGGCGCTGGCCGAGGCCACCGATCCTGTCGTCGACCCGGATCGCCGGGCCTGGCACCGGGCCCAGGCGACCTCGCGCCCCGACGAGGACGTCGCTGCGGATCTGGAGCGCTCGGCCGGGCGAGCCCAGGGCCGGGGAGGTTTCGCCGCCGCCGCTGCCTTCATGGAACGGTCGACCGAATTGACGGTCGACCCGGCGCGGCGGGCTGGGCGGGCGCTCGTCGCCGCCGAGGCCAAGCGCCAAGCCGGGGCGCTGGATGCCGCCCTCGGCCTTGCCGCCGTGGCTGAGCGAGGATCCCTGGACGACTCCCAGCGTGCGCAGCTCGAGCTACTACGAGCCCAGATCTCGTTCGCGTCCGACCGGGGGAGCGACGCTCCGGCCCTCCTGCTGAAAGCGGCCCAGCGCCTCGAGCGCCTCGACGTGAGGCGGGCGCGCGAGACGTATCTCGACGCACTGACTGCGGCGCTCTTCGCGGGCCGGCTGGCCAGAGGGGCCAGTGCGCGCGAGGTGGCGCGGGCGGCGCGCTCAGCACCGAGGCCGCCGGGATCTCCGCGTGCCTCTGACCTTCTGCTCGACGGTCTGGCGCTTCTGATCACCGAGGGGTACGCGACCGGCATCCCGGTCCTGCAGCAGGCGCTGAGCGCATTCCAGAGCGAGGATGTGGGCACCGAGGAGCGCTTGCGCTGGTCGTGGCTGGCCGGCCAGATCGCCTTGTGCATCTGGGACTACGACAGTTGCGACGTGCTCACGGCTCGCCAGATCCAAGTCGCGCGCGATGCCGGTGCGCTCACGGTGCTGCCCCTCACCTTGAGCACCCGCGGAGGCGTGCATCTGTTCGCTGGGGAGCTGGCGGTGGCGGCCTCACTGGTCGTGCAGGTGGAGGCGATGGCTGACGCAACCGACAACCGCACTGTGCCCTACGCAGAAGTTGCAGTCGCCGCCTTCCGCGGCCGTGAGGACGACGCCCGCCAGCTGATCGAGGCCAGCACCAAGGATTCCATCGCCAGGGGGGAGGGGAGCGGGCTCAGCCTGGCGCGCTGGGCTACCGCCGTGCTGTGTAACAGCCTCACTCGCTACGAGGACGCTTTCGTCGCCGCGGAGGAGGCACTCGAGGACCCAGAGGAGGTGTTCTTCTCAGTCTGGGCCCGTGCCGAGCTGGTCGAGGCGGCCAGCCGCGTCGGGAAGGGCGTGGAGGCGGCGTCGGCGCTCGAACGGCTGGGGGAGATCACCGCTGCGAGCGGGACGGACTGGGCGCGAGCAGTCGAGGCGCGATCTCGCGCCCTGCTGAGCCACGGTGGGGAGTCCGAGAAGTTGTACCGCGAGGCGATCGACCTACTCGAGCCCACGGCACTGCGTCTCGACCTCGCCCGCACCCAACTCCTCTATGGCGAGTGGCTGCGACGCGAGCGCCGGCCTCGAGACGCGCGGGAGCAGCTGCGCGCCGCGGAGGAACTTTTCAGCGAGTTCGGCATGGACGGATTCGCGGAGCGGGCTCGTGTCGAGTTGCGTGCCACAGGCGAGCGCGCACGCAAACGGACCGTCGAGACGAGCAGTGACCTCACGCCTCAGGAGGCACAGATCTCACATCTCGTTGCCCAAGGGGCAACCAATCAAGAGATCGCAGCGCAGCTGTTCATCAGCCCGAGCACCGTCGAATATCATCTCCGCAAGGTGTTCAGCAAGCTCGAGGTCAAGTCCCGTACCCAGCTCGCACAGCGCGTCCTGAAGTCAACCTCTCGCCAGTCGCAACGTACCTGAGGACACTGACGCCCGGGGACTCGAGGAGGGTCCATGGGCGACGCCGATCACAGCGCGATCACGGTCTTGCCGTCACCGTGGTGCTGAGGCCTGGAGCGCATTGCAAAGGGGACTTCGTCGAGGGCGATGCGAGTGATGGGTGGTGGGACGATCCGGCCATCGACGAGATGCTCTGCCACCCTCTCCAACACCTCGCTCGTCTCGCATAGTGCAAAGTTCACACCACGGACCCCCGACGCCAAGAGAGCTCGGTCATCTGCGACGTATCGGGTGCTGAGCGCGGTGCCACACGGTCGGACGAGCGAGGCGAGCGACGCGAAGGCCCCGGCGTCGCTCACCAGGTCGATGAGTACGTCGATGCCGTCACGGTGGGATCGCCGAACCGCCTCGCCCAGGGAAACCGCGGTGTGATCGATCGTCTCTGCCACGCCATAGGAGCGCATCCGTTCGGCAGCCTGGGATCGCACGTTGGCGAGAACCTGGGCGCCGGCGCTGACGGCGAACTGCGTGGCGAACGTACCAACTCCACCTCCTGCCCCGACGATCAGCACGGTCTTGCCCTCGAGCGGCTCGAGCGACTCCACCAGGGTGAGCCCGGTTCCGCCGACCGTTGGTACCGCCGCAGCCTCGACGAGGTCGAGCCCCTTGGGCACCGGAGCCAAGGGCGCCTCTGGGGTGACGGCGACGTACTCCGCGTAGGTCCCTGCGGAGCCGATAGGGGCAACCAGCAGCTGACCGAAGATCTGCTCCCTGAGGGAGAACCTATTGGCCCCTTCGCCGACTGCATCGACGATCCCTGCACCATCGACGCCGAGCACCATGGGGAACGTGGCCGGTGCGGGCCTCCACTCGCCCGACGCGAGCTCGGCATCCATCGGGTTCATTCCCGCAGCCGCAAGTTTGATCAGGACCTGGCCAGGGCCGACCGACGGGGTCGGCAGCTCCGTAACGACCGGAGCTGCTCCGTAGTCGCTGACAGTCACCGCCCGCACGACCCTCCTTCGGTCTTGGCCGACGCCCTGGAAGGGGCCGTCGTCTCGGCTCTTACGCGGTCATGGTGGCAACGCAAGGTCGCGATCGCATCAGGGAAACCCGTAGTCGACCGTCGACTTCGGGCTGAGCCAGCGAGTTCTACAGACGAGACAAATCAGGCCAGACCAGACAACCGATCCTCAGTCCCAACCCGCGTGAGCCAGCCCGGACTATGGTTTTCATAGATGCCACTGCCGGCGGCGATCTCCAGGATGGGGGGACGACGAGAGGCGACACTAGGTCGGTGTGCTGACTCGCATCGGGCAGAAGTGACGCGCCCGCTGATTGAGCGAGACACGAGGAGGCTGGCATGCCGAACGCGAACGACTGGAACGAGAAAATCATCGCGGAGTTCCGTGAGAACGCCGGCCGCGTCGGCGGTAACTTCAAAGGCGCGCCCGTCGTGCTCGTGCACCATCAAGGCCGCAAGAGTGGACGCGAGTACGTCAGCCCGATGATGTACCTGCCTGACGATGCCGACAAGGGCACGATCTACGTGTTCGCAACCAAGGCCGGAGCACCGTCGAACCCTGACTGGTACTACAACCTCACCGCGATCGGCACGGGCACTGTCGAACGTGGCAACGAGACGTACTCCGTGACCGTCCGCGAGCTCCAGGGCGACGAGCGCGACCGCATCTACGACGAGCAGGCGCGCCGGTACCCGGGCTTCGCCGAGTACGCGCAGCGCACTGCCGGCATCCGTACGATCCCGGTCCTGGAATTGAATTCGCACAAATGAGGAGACCGTCATGCGCGCCATCACCGTCAACGAATATGGGGGCACTCCGAGCCTGACCGAGGTGCCCACGCCCCAACCGGGGCCGGGGCAGGTCCTGATCAAGTTGCGGGCCGCGTCGGTCAACCCAGGGGATCTCCAGATCGCGAGCGGCGTCTTTCGGCCTGCGCCAGCCACGTTCCCAATGGTCCTCGGCGCCGATGGCGAGGGTGTTGTCGAGGCGGTCGGCGCGGGAACGACGAGGTTCTCCTCGGGTGACGAGCTGTTCGGTCAGCTCCTGATAGCCCCGCTCGGATCAGCCGGCACCTACGCGGAGTATGTCTCCGTCACCGAGGAGGCGCCGCTGACCCGAGTGCCGAGCGGACTCGACCCGGAGCTCGCAGCGGCCCTCCCGACCGCAGGCAGCACCGCACTTGGCGTGGTGGATTCGCTCGAGCCGCTGAAGGGCAAGACCGTGCTGATCGTCGGCGCAGGCGGTGGCGTTGGCTCTTTCGCCACCCAGTTCGCGGCGCGCTCCTCCGCCAACGTCATCGCAAACGTGCGGGCAGGCGCGGCTGAGCGTATGCGATCGTACGGTGCCACCGAGACCATCGATCACACCGCGGTTTCGCTGCCGGACGCAATACGACTGGCACATCCGGACGGTATCGACGCGCTCATCGATCTTGTGAACGACGCGGAGGGCTTTGCCGCGCTCGCCTCACTAGTGCGACCAGGCGGCACCGCTGTCACGACCCGGTACGCCGCCGATCCAGGTGCACTCGAGAACGCCGGTGTGACCGGTATCAACTTCGCGCTCCAGGCGTCGAGCGAGCTGCTCGACCGGGTGGCAGACGCCGTCGTTGCCGGACTGATCGTCCCGCCGCCGATCACCCGAATCACGCTGGACGATGCCCCGGCTGCACTGAAGCAACTGGCAACCGGCCGCGCTGATGGGAAGACCGTCATCACACTCTGAGTCACCGAGCGGCGACAGAGCGACGTGCACAGCGGCTGACATGTCAATTGATCGTCCCGACCTCGAGCTCGGACAGCGTGCGGGCGCTGTTCACGATGGCGACGTGAGAGAAGGCCTGGGGGAAGTTGCCCAGTAGCCGTCCGGCCGCGGGGTCGTACTCCTCGGACAGCAGGCCGAGATCGTTGCGCAGGCCGAGGAGGCGCTCGAACAGCGCCCGTGCCTCGTCGACACGACCCATCCGGGCCAGGTCGTCGACGAGCCAGAACGAGCAGGCCAGGAACACACCCTCGCTGCCGGGCAGCCCGTCCACGGTGCCCGAGCCGTCGGTCTGGTATCGCAGGACGAGGCCGTCCTGGACCAGCTCACGTTGGATCGCGTCCACCGTCGCCTGGATTCGGTCGTCGGTGGCGGGAAGGAACCCGACGACCGGCATGAGCAGCACGCTGGCGTCGAGTCGATCGGATCCGTAGGACTGGGTGAACGCCCGACGGTCGCCGTTCCAGCCCTTGGCGAGCACGTCGGCGTGGATCTCGTCGCGCACGGCGCGCCAGCGTTCTACAGGCCCGTCGAGGCCGTACTCCTCAGCGACCCTCACCGCCCGGTCCATTGCCACCCACGCCATGACCTTGGAGTGGGTGAGGTGCCGTCGGGGTCCACGGATCTCCCAGATCCCCTCGTCGGGCTCCCGCCACACCTCCTCGAGGAACTCGAGCACCTGAATGGCCCAGTCCCAGCCGAGCCCCTCGTCACCGAGGCCGGCGTGTCTCGCCACGTACATGCAGTTGGCGATCTCTCCGTAGACGTCCAGCTGGTACTGGACCGAGGCGGCGTTGCCCGCCCGCACAGGAGCCGATCGCTCGTAGCCAGGCAGCCAAGGGAGCTCGAGCTCGGTGAGCCGGCGCTCGCCTGCCGGTCCGTACATGATCTGGATCTTGGCCGGGTCACCGACGGCGGCCCGCAGCAACCAGTTCCACCAAGCCCACCCCTCCTGGTCGTACCCGGTGGCCACGAGGGTGGTGAGCGTCAGAGCGGCGTCCCGCAGCCAGCAGAACCGGTAGTCCCAGTTGCGCACCCCACCGAGTTGCTCGGGGAGCGACGTGGTGGCGGCGGCGACGATGCCGCCGGTAGGCGCGTAGGTCAGGGCCTTGAGCGTAAGAAGCGAGCGCACCACCGCGTCCCGCCATGGCCCCGTGTACGTGCAGCGGTCGGCCCAGCCCTGCCACCACATCCGAGTCTCCTCGAAGCCGGCCGGCTGGGCCGAGGCTGACGGCGGGTCGAGGTGCGATGGCCGCCAGGCCAGCACGAACGGGAGGCTCTGGCCCTCGTCCAGGCTGAAGTCGGCCACCGTGGTGAGCTGCTCTCCATGGGTCTCCACGGCCGACCACAGGTAGAGGGCATCGGGCCCGCTCATGGCGACGACCACGCCGTCGCGGCTTCGGACCCACGGCACCACGGATCCATAGTCGAAGCGGACGACGAGGTCCATACGCATGGCCACGCTGCCCCGGACTCCCTCGACCAGACGCGCAACCACGGGGTACTCGCCGTCGAGAGGCATCCAGTCGGTCAGCCTGACAGTGCCGTCATCGGTGTCGAACTCGGTCTCCAGCACCAACGAGTCCCCGAGGTAGCGACGACGGATGGCCCGCACGGGTGCTGTCGGAGCCAGCTTCCAGCGACCGTGGCTGTCGTCTCCAAGCACCGCGGCGAAGCAGGCCGCCGAGTCGAAGCGGGGCACACAGAGCCAGTCGATCGAACCATCCCGGCCGACGAGAGCCGCGGTGTGAGTATCGCCGATGACGGCGTAGTCCTCGATGGGTAGCCCCACAATCGCCCCCGTCGTGCGCCCCCGTCGTGCGCCTCGAACGCAGCTTACCTGCGATGTGAGCAGCATCACTGAGGGCGCTGTCCCATGCTCCAGGCCGGGTTGAGCGAGGTCAGCAGGGTCGGGACCTGCCACGCCGACGATGCTCGCCGGACGATGGTCTCGGTGGTGCTCCAGGGCGGTGAAGCCGATCGCCGCCCGTCAAGCGCGGCGCTCACCTTTGTTCGGATCCCAGCATCGGTCAGGGCCCCGCTGTGAAACGCGGCGACGACAATGCCCGGTCCCGGTCCTCGTAGGTCGTCAGGGCCGGCGACTGCGTCGGCGAGCGGGAGGATCGTCGTCTGCCTGACGCCGGGGAGTGGGCGATCGAGCACCGATCGAAGACTGGGACCTTCGGAGACGATCGAGCGGAACAGGGGTGTGGTCGGCGACACGTGAATGGTCGAGACGGCGGGCAGGGAATCGGTCAGCAGCCGAAGCCCCCAGCCGCTGGCCAACCCCCATCCGACCTGCCCCACCGGGTAGTAGACACGGCCCGGGTTCACCAGGGGGCTCACCAGCACGAGCTGGTCGACGGGCGCGCCGGCGGTGTCGGCCACGTAGGTCTTGGCGACCAACGTTCCCTCAGAGACGGCGACGATCCTCACCGGCAAGCCCGTTTGAGCGCTGAGTGCTGTCACCTGAGTCGCCATCTTCTGGTCCAGGCTCGGGAGCGACTCCTGGGTGTCACTCGGCCCATAGGGCAGAGGAGCACCATCCGAGCTCGCTCCTCGGTAGGAGAACCACCGGGTGGAGTACCCACCCAGGGCGGGGGCCCGCGTGGTGCCGTTCCAGCTGGTCCCGAAGCCGGCCACAACCAACACCGCCGGTCCGACCGGACGAGGTGCCACCGCCGGCGCGGGTGTCGATCTGTCGGCTACCGCTGTCCCGCCGCCGAAGCCCAGGGCGGCACCCCCGAGGGCGATGCCAACCATGGCCAGCGAGGCGAGGGGAGCGACCAGCGGTGCTGGTCGCGCACGACGCACGCCGAACACCCCGGCCACCACTCTGCTCCAGGCCCAGGCGTTCCAGGCCCCGGTCAGCCCGACGAGGGCGACGCCCAACGCCAGCGGCGAGGTGCGGATGGCCGCGGCCGCGGCGCTGAGCACCACGAAGCTGGCAAGAATCCAAACCACGGGGGCTAGTGGCGGGAGCTGGCGCCACCAGGTCCGGTTGACGGCTCCGTGGGCGTTGAGCGAGGCCATGATCACCACCGGTGGGATGGCCACCAGGAACAGCCAGGAGATCGGCGTCACGGCTGCGCCGAACAGGACGATGGTCCAGGGCATGAGGCCGACCACGGCCACGGCGGTGAACCCCGCGGTGGAGAGAAGCGCCTTCTTCAGGGGGACCCGCGGAACCCCGGCCGGCCAGGCCAGGCGGACGATGGCGGTGTCGAGCACGGTACGGAAGACGAGCAGGCCCGCGAGCTCACCGCCGAAACTCACCCACGAGTCGTGGTACACCGCGACCCAGCGCAGATCATGGAAGACGTCGATCGGCGCCGGCGCGCTGACCTGGGGAGCAAGGGCCAAGGCCGACGAAGGCGCCAGGAGACCCACGAGGATGCCTTCCAGCATGGCGGCGCCCACGCACAGGAGCACGAGCGCCGGGCCAAACCCTCCCCTCGAATGATCGGCGCGATGGTCGGCGACCAACATGAAGGCTCCGTCTCGGGCCGCTCTACGCGGTGCGAACGTCCCGCAGGGCAGCACCGTGCAGCTGGCGGACCCGGGCGGACGAGAGACCGATCCCCATCAGTGTTTGGGTCATGGCTCCACTGGCCTGTTCCTCCGGCACTGGGGTAGTGGCGCAGACTCCGCTTGGCGCAGTATCGCGCTGAGCCACTGGGCCGACTTCCCGTGCGCTCATGGGGCCTCGAGAATGATCTTCTCGTGGGCTTGGCCGCTCTCCAGTAGCCGGTGCGCCTGGGCAGCTTGCTCCATCGGGAGGTGGCGCTGGCGACGAAGGTGAAGTTTGCCAGAAGCTAGGAGCGGCATGGTCTGATCGAGGGCTTCGGGTGCACGGTCGGGCGTGGCTTCAGAAAAGACGACGCCCAGGTCGGCTGCGTGCTCATCAGCGAGGGTCATGACCCGCGCTGGACCCCCAGCAACGGCGATGGCATCGGGGAGCTCGCCCTTCCCGGCCGCGTCGAGCACGGCGTCGACCGACGGGACGGCCTTGCGTACCCGGTCGGCCAGACCCGGTCCGTAGCTGACCGGGACGGCGCCGAGGTCCCGCACCAGGTCGTGGTCCCGTGGCGCCGCCGCACCGACGACCGTGGCGCCCCCGAAGACGGCGAGCTGAGTGGCGATCATCCCGACCGAGCCGCCGGCCCCGAGCACGAGCAGGGTCTCGCCCCGGGCGAGCCCCAGCTGCTTCAGGATGCCCACAGCTGCTTCCGCCGACGCGGGCAGGGCGGCAGCATCGCTCCAGCTGACCTTCGGCGGCTTCGGTGTCCACGAGGAGGCGAGGGCGTACTCGCCGTAACCGCCCAGACCGGCCAGCATGCTCGCGACTTCGTCCCCTTCCTTGACCCCCGAGATGCCCGGCCCGAGGGCGTCGATGACACCGGCCGCCTCGAACCCGAGAACGGCGTCCGGGGCAAGCGGGAACGCGGCCTCGAGGTCGCCACGTCGGATCTCCGGATCGGTGGGCATGACCCCCGCGGCCTTGACACGGATGCGCACCTGGCCGGGGCCTGGCTCGGGCATCGGTACGTCCTTCCAGGCCAGGACATCTGGGGGTCCG
>DASXCO010000096.1 GCA_036491125.1 Acidimicrobiales bacterium
GCGGCCGACGTCCGAGCCAGGGAGCCGCTGACACTGCTCACCACGGCCTGCACATCGCCTCCCGACGGCTTCGACACGTACGTGCACATGGCATCGACCGCCGCCAGAGAGAGCTGCACCAACTCCACGACGACCGCGGTCAGCAGGAGAGCCAACGGGAGGTGGACCAGGGTCGAGCGCAACAGCAGGGACAGGTCCTGACGGACGATGGACTGCATGATCGACACGAGCAGGATCGGCAGGATGAGCAGAGCGGCCAGGCTGGCCATGTTCCGGAAGTGTTGGAGGAACCACTGCTGGTCGAGCTCGGGCCGGGTGGACGCGTTCAGGACGTCGCCGAGCAGCTTCAGCATGTCGGCCGCGCCGGTCCCGACCCACTCGCCTATGCCGTCCAGCACCTCGTTGACGCCGAAGCCGAACGCCTGGCTGACGATCCCCCCAGCGGCGACGATCACTACTGGTGCACCGCCTGTCCGGCGCTGAAGAAGAAGTTCACCAGCTCGGGAGCGGCCCCGATCAAGAGGGCGGCGAGCCCGGCGATGAGCACGGCCCGCCGTCCCACCATGGACTGTTGGAAGTTCTGCGCGTGTGCGCCGAGGGCCCACAGGGCCGCGCCCACCAGCAGGGCGGCGAGGGCGAGGCCGAGCGCCCAGGCGCCGAGCCCGTTGGTGAGGGTTGTCAGCTCAGCGATGCCCGGAAGGGCACTGCTGTCGGGGTTCATGCTCACTGCGGTCAACCACATCGGCATCGCTGTCACTCCTCCACCTCTCGCCTCGGTCGAGCAGCACCCTATCGTGTCATTTCATGTTCTTTCAAACTCACCGGAGCGCCCCCACCAGCATTTCGCCGACCGTTCATCGTCCGTTCAACTCGGGGTCGCGGTCCCGACCGGCGAGACCCGTACCCTTCCGACATGGGCTGCGGACCACCGCAGAGCCGGCCCAGGAGGTCGGCCCACAGGTGTAGCGGTGGCCGGCTGGGCTGCGGCATGTCGGTAGGTCTCGGACGGGAGTCGTCGGGCACGACACGGGAGGCCGGACGGCGGCCCTGCGGATGCCTCGTCGGGCTCCTCGCGTCACGGGCGCAGCGCGCGTTATCGCCGTCTGCGCCTTATCATCATCACGGCGCAACACGTGATCGCTCCAGTCGGTCTCACTACCGCTCTGCCGCTTGACCGCCCAGGAAGGACCATGCCGACATCGATCGAAGTGAAAGACGTCAGTGCCTGGTACGGGTCCACGCAGGCGATCAGGAACGTCTCCTGCGGCATCGACGCCAAGCGGATCACAGCTTTCATGGGCCCGTCCGGCTGCGGGAAGTCGACATTCCTCCGAACGCTGAACCGGATGCACGAGGTGATCCCCCGCGCCGGGGTGTCCGGCCACGTGCTGCTGGACGGTGAGGACATCTACGCCCCGGGTGTCGACGCCACAGGCGTCCGGCGGACGGTCGGCATGGTGTTCCAATCGCCCAACCCCTTCCCGACCATGTCCATCCGCGACAACGTCGTCGCCGGCCTTCGGCTGAACGGCCACCGCGGAAAGCAGACGCTCGACGACACGACCGAGCGCGCCCTGCGCCAGACGGGCCTCTGGGACGAGGTCCGCAAGCGTCTGGGGGATCGCGCCGGTGGGATGTCCGGCGGCCAGCAGCAGCGGCTGTGCATCGCCCGAGCGATAGCCGTGGAGCCGGCCGTGCTGCTCATGGACGAGCCCACCTCCGCCCTCGACCCGGTCTCCACCCTCATCATCGAAGAGCTCATGGTCCAGCTCAAGGACACCTACACCATCGTCATCGTGACCCACAACCTGCAGCAGGCGGCGCGGGTCAGCGACGCGACCGGGTTCTTCACCATCGACGCGGCGGGAGAGCCGGGTTACCTGGTGGAGATCGACTCCACCTCGAAGATATTCACCAGTCCGTCCGAGGAGCGCACCGAGGCATACATCACCGGTCGGTTCGGATGACGGCTGCTGACGCCGGCATCGTCGTCGTTGCCGGAGTCGTCGGCATTTCCGCAGGCTTCCTCATCGGGATGGTGGGCCGGCGAGGCCTGCGCCAACGCCTCCTGGTCATCGGTACGCGGCTCGGTGGCACGTCTCCGAACGGGGTCGGCCTGAACGGCGCCCTCACGCGCCTCGAGCATTCGGTCGACTTCGCCGCGCAGTCGACGAGCGCGGTCACCTCGGACGGCGTTCGGCTCCGACGCGCCCTCGACTCCATCCCTCAGGGGGTGGTCATCAGCGACGAGCACGGCAAGGTCGTGTTTCGCAACTCCCGGGCGACCAAGGTCATCGGGACCAGGCACGGCGACGCCCTCGCCGCCCAGGCGGTGGAAGATCTCCTCGCCGAGTCGTGGGGCGGAGCCCCGGCAGAACGCACGCTCGAGCTCTATGGCCCACCCCGGCGCACCCTCATGATGCGCAGCGAGGTGATCGAGAACGGCAACGACAACGGCAACCGTCCGCTCGGCATCGTGGCCGTACTCGACGACGTGTCCGACCGCCGCCGCCTCGAGGCCGTCCGCCGCGATTTCGTGGCCAACGTCAGCCACGAGCTGAAGACACCGGTGGGGGCCCTCAGCCTGCTGGCCGAGACGTTGCTGGCCGAGCACGACCCCGAGGTGTCCCAGCGCCTCGCTGGGCGGATCCAGTTCGAGTCCCTCCGGGTGAACCGGATCATCGAGGATCTGCTCGATCTGAGCCGCATCGAAGCCGAGGAGCACCCTCCGCGGGAGCCGCTGCTCGCCAGCCTGATCATGGCCGAGGCCGTCGAGCGGGTGCGATCGGCGGCAGAGCAGCGGAACGTCAAGCTCCTCGTCGACGAGCCGGAGCCTCCGGTCACGCTGATGGGGGATCGCCGGCAGCTGGTGGCCGCCCTGAACAGCCTCCTGGAGAACGCCGTCAAGTACTCCGACGAGGGGTCGAGCGTCGAGGTGTTCGGCCACGCCAACGGAGGCTGGGTGGAGCTCGTCGTGCGCGACCAGGGGATCGGGATCCCTTCCCGAGATCTCGAGCGCATCTTCGAGCGCTTCTACCGGGTCGACCACGGCCGCAGCCGACAGACAGGAGGCACGGGTTTGGGACTGTCGATCGTCCGCCACGTGGCCAACAACCATCAGGGCCTCGTGCACGTGGACTCCCGCGAGGGCGAGGGCTCGACCTTCACCCTGCGCCTACCCGCCGCGGAGGTGCCCGTCCGATGACCGAGTCGCAGGCCAACGTGCTCATCGCCGAGGACGAGGACTCCTTCGTCGACGCCCTGGTGCTCGGCCTCCGCCGAGAGGGCTTCCTCACCACGATCGCCCACGACGGTGTCGAGGCGCTGACGCTGTTCGATGCCGTCCAGCCCGACCTCGTGCTCCTCGACGTGATGCTGCCCAAGCTGTCCGGCCTCGACGTGTGCCGGGACATCCGGGCCCGGTCGTCGGTGCCGATCATCATGGTGACGGCCAAGGGAACCGAGCTCGACACGGTGGTGGGGCTGGAGGTGGGCGCTGACGACTACGTGTCCAAGCCCTACCGGCTGCGGGAGCTGGTGGCTCGGATGCGGGCGGCTCTGCGTCGGGCCCCGCGAGACGAGGAGGACACGGCGGCGACCCCCGAGGTGCTCCAGATCGGAGAGGTGCGCCTCGACCCCGGTCGCCACGAGGTGATGGTGCGCTCGAGCGACGTCACCCTGCCGCTCAAGGAGTTCGAGCTGCTGGAGTTGCTCCTGGCCAACGCCGGTCGGGTCCTCACCCGTGACACGCTGATCGACCGGATCTGGGGGCCGCACTACGTGGGGGATACCAAGACCCTCGACGTCCACATCAAGCGGCTGAGGGCCAAGATCGAGGAGGACCCGTCCAACCCCACGCTGATCACGACGATCCGCGGCCTCGGCTACCGCTTCGAGGCCGGGCGGCGGAGCTGACACGAGGGAGGCGAGCTAGCTGTGACCGAGACCCGCAAGGCATTTCACGAAGAGCTGGACGAGGTACGCAACGACGTCACCCGGCTGGGGGCGATGGTCCTCGAGTCGATCCAGGGAGCAACCGTCGCGCTGCTCGAACGGGACCTGGGCGCTGGTGAGCAGGTGCTGCGGGTAGGTCGCGACATCGACGCCCTCCGGAACAAGATCGAGGAGCGTGTCTTCTACCTGCTCGCCCAGCAGCAACCGCTGGCCGTCGACCTGCGCATGCTGGTCAGCATCCTGCGGGTGATCCACGAGCTCGAGCTGTCCGGCCACCTCATGGTGAACGCGACCAGGGCCTCTCGTCGCCTCTATCCTCAGGAGCTGGAGCCCAAGGTGAGAGGCATCATCGACCGGATGCGTGAGCAGGCGACGCTGCAGCTCCAGGTGGCCATGGACGCCTTCGCCGATCTCGACGTCACGCGCGGCGCGGCGCTCGGGGACATGAACGGAGTCATGGATGATCTCCAGAAGGATCTGTTCCGGGCCATCCTGAGCACCAGCAAGACCGACGAACCAGCCTTGCAGGAGGCCGTGCAGATGGCGTTGGTGGGGCGCTTCTTCGAGCGGACGGCCGACCACGCCGTCACCATCGGGGAGCGGGTCACCTTCATGGTGACCGGAGAGATGCCCCTGGCTGATTCGATGCCCGCGTCCCTGGATTGAGCGACGCTAGCGTGGCGATCGACTGTGGACACCGTCCGACGCGACCAGCTCGTCGCCATGATCCGCGAGCACGGAGAGCGGGTCACCTCGGCCAGGCGGGCCCTCGTCACCGCCCTGGTGCAGGCGAGGGGGCACATGACGGCCGACGACCTGGCCGCCCTGGTGCAGAAGGCGCAGCCGGACGTCCATCTGTCGACGATCTACCGTAGCCTCGACGCTCTCGAGCGCATCGGTGTGGTCGACCACGTGCACCTCGGCCACGGCCGCGCCGTCTACCACCTGGCCGACGAGCCCCACCAGCATCTGGTGTGCGAGGTGTGTGGGGCCGTCGTCGAGGTGCCCGACGCCACCTTCGCCGAGCTGAGCGACACCCTCCGACGACGCTACGGGTTCACCATCCGGCCGAACCACTTCGCCGTGCTCGGACGCTGCCGAGCCTGCAGGGCGGGGCGGGACTAGGGCCGTCGGGCGGGGATCTCGGCGGCTCCCCCGAGGTAGGGGCGCAGACACTCGGGAAGGCGGATCGATCCGTCCTCCTGGCGACCCGTCTCGACGAGCGCCGCCCATGGGCGACCCGGCGCAAGGGCTGAGCCGTTCAACGTGTGCACGAAAGCCGGCCCCGATCCGTCCGCGGGCCGGTAGCGGATGTTCGCCCGCCGAGCCTGGTAGTCGCCGCACCACGACACCGACGACACCTCGAGCCACTGGTCCGTGCCCGGCGCGTAGACCTCCAGGTCGAAGGTCCGCGCCGATGCCTGGCCCAGGTCGCCCGCGCACAGGTCGACGACGCGGTAGGCGAGGCCGAGCTCCTGGAGCAGGCCCTCGGCCCGGCCAACGATCTCGCCGAACATCTCCTCCGCCTGACCGGGCGTCGTATACGCGAAGAGCTCGACCTTGTCGAACTCGTGGACCCGGATGACGCCACGGGTGTCCCGCCCCGCGGCCCCGGCCTCCCGGCGAAAACACGACGTCCCAGCAGTCATCCGCACTGGCAGCTCAGCTTCGGTGAGGATCTCGCCGCGTCGCAACGACGCCAGAGGCACCTCGGAGGTCGGGATGGCCCATAGGTCGTCGCGCTCGATGTGATACGCGTCGTCGGCGAACTTGGGCAGATGGCCCGTCGACACGATGGTCTCGGTCCGGACGAGGGTCGGAGGACGGATCTCCTCGAAGGCGTCGGCGTGGCGATCGAGGGCGAGCGAGCTCATGGCCCGCAGCAGCCTGGCCCCCATGCCCCGGTAGACGGGGAACATCGACCCCGACAGCTTGGACCCCCGCTCCAGATCCAGCAGGCCGAGCTCGGCACCGATCTCCCAGTGGGGCACGCGCTGATGGGGCTGATACTCCAAGGCGTCGGGAGGCCCCGAGCGACCCTCGGCTGCGACCCCGGGGGACCACCAGCGCACGACCACGTTGTCGGCGGGCGAGCTGCCGTCGGGGGCTGCCGGATCGGGAAGGTTCGGGATCTCGAGGAGGAGCTGCCGCCGCTCGGTGTCGAGGGCGGCCAGCTCCGCGTCGACGGCCCGCTCCTCGGGCCCGAGCGATCGGCTCTGGCCCGCCAGATCCTGGGCCCGCGCCGTGTCTCCCGCCCGTCGGGCCTCGCCCACCTCCCGGGACAGATCCTTGATGCGCCGGCGGATCTCGTCCCGCCGGGCGGTCTCCTCCCGCCATCTGGCGTCCGACGCCAGGAGGCGGTCGAGGTCCGAGTCGACGCCGCGCCGGGCCAGCGCCGCCCGCACCCGATCCGGCTCGCGGCGCACGAGCTGAATGTCGATCATGGTGGGGGGAACGGTAGCGTGCTGGCCTGATGCCAGCCGCCATCGACGTGAGAGATCTCGTCGTGCGCTACGGCCTGGTGAATGCGGTCGACGGTCTGAGCCTCACCTGCAACAGAGGTGAGGTGCTCGCCCTCCTCGGGCCCAACGGCGCCGGCAAGACCACGACGGTCGAGACGCTCGAGGGGTACCGACGGCCGACGACCGGCGCGGTCAGGGTGCTGGGCCTCGACCCCATCGCCGACCGACGGCAGCTGGCGCCGCAGATCGGGGTCATGCTCCAGCGCGGCGGCGTCTACCCGGCGATGAGTCCCCGCGAGGCCGTGCGGCTGTTCGCCGCCTACTACAACGATCCGGAAGACCCCGACGCCCTCGTCGAACGGGTGGCGCTTCGGGACGTGGAGCGGAGCCCGTGGCGACGCTTGTCCGGGGGCGAGCAGCAACGGCTTTCGCTGGCACTGGCCCTCGTGGGCCGGCCCCGCGCCGCCTTCCTGGACGAGCCCACGGCGGGGGTCGACCCGGCCGGCCGGCTGGCCATTCGCCAGGCCGTGGCGGACCTTCGCGACCGAGGCGCCGCCGTCCTCCTCACCACCCACGAGATGGAAGAGGCCGAGCGGCTGGCCGATCGCATCGTCATCATCGACCGCGGCGTCGTCGTGGCCACCGGAAGCCCGGCCGAGCTCATGACGGCGGGGGCCAGCCGCGAGATCCGCTTCGGCGCTCCTCCCGGTCTGGCGGTGGGCGATCTCGGCGCGTCGCTTGGTGCCATCGTCACCGAGGACCAGCCGGGCGAGTACCGCGTCGACACCGAGGCGACACCCGCGGCCGTCGCCGCCCTCACCGCCTGGCTGGCCGCCCACGACCTGCCGCTGGCCGATCTGCGGGCCGGCCGTCAGCGCCTCGAGGATGTCTTCCTGCGGCTGACGGCGCCGTCTCCCAAGGGCAGCGGCTGATGCGCGCCTACGCCGCCCAGACCCGGGCCGAGATAGTGATGACGCTGCGGCGGGGCGACGCCGTGCTCCTCACTCTCGGCATCCCCGTCCTGCTCCTGGTCTTCTTCTCTCTGGTGGACGTTCTCCCGACGACGACCAAGGATCCGATCACGTTCCTGGCCCCCGGGATCCTGGCCCTCGGGGTGATGTCGACGGCGATGGTGAGCCTCGGGATCGCCACCGGTTTCGAGCGGGGCTACGGCGTGCTGAAGCGCCTCGGCACCACGCCGCTCGGCCGGCCGGCGCTGCTGGCCGCCAAGATCACGGCGATCCTGGCGGTCGAGCTCGTGCAGGTGGCGGTGCTCGTGCCCGTCGCCCTGGGTCTCGGCTGGGACCCCCACGGCGACGTGCTGGCGGGCATCGGCGCCTTCCTCGCAGCCACCGTCGCCTTTGCCGGGCTCGGCCTCCTCATGGCCGGCGCCCTCCGGCCCGAGGTCACCCTCGCCGCGGCCAACGGGCTGTACCTGGTGCTGCTGCTGCTGGGGGGGATGATCGTGCCGCTGTCGAAGCTTCCGGGCGGGCTGGCGGACGCCGCCCGTCTGCTGCCCGCCGCAGCCCTGTCGGAGTCGCTCTTCCACACCCTGGGAGTTGGCGGCGCCGTCCCCCTCGAGGCCTGGCTCGTCCTGCTGGTCTGGGGCGTGGCCGCCCCGGTGGCGGCGGGGCTGACCTTCCGCTGGGAATGAGGCGCGTCTAGCCGGAACGCCCGGTCAGGGCCTTCAGCCGCTCGTTGAGCACCTTTGGGCTGAGCTGACCCAGGACCGTGGCGCTGATGTTCCCCTTGGCGTCGATGAACACCGTCGACGGCAGACCCCGCAGGTGGTAGAGGTTGTCAGCCACCTTGTAGTCGGGGTCGACCCCGAGGGGATAGCTCACACCGCTCGACCGCACCAGATCGAGGGCGGCCGGTGTCGAGTCGGACACATCGATACCGAGGAAGGCCACGTTCCCGCCCACCCGTCGCTGGGCCGCGGAGAGCGTCGGCAGCTCGTCCCGGCACGGCGGGCACCACGCGGCGAAGAAGTTCATCACCACGGGCCGGCCCCGAAAGTCGCTCAGGCTGACCGACGACCCGGCCTGGCCGAGGCGGGCGACCGAGAACCCCGGCGCCGCGCCCGGTTGCGCAGCTCGACCGCTGGTGAGGATGGCACCGACCACGGCCACCAACACGATCAGGGCAAAGGCGAGCGCCCGCCACCGCCAGGATCGCAACCATCCTGGCCCCCGCTTCGGAGCCCCTCCGCGCTCCGCTGCGGGCTCGGCCGCGGCCTCCGCGATCCCCACGCTCAGCGGTGGCGCACCAGCTCGTCCACGGCCATGGCGGAGAAGAGCAGCGTCACATAGGAGATCGAGTAGCCGAACAGACGCATGGCCGACGCCCCTGTGCCCTCGCGCAAGAGGCGCACCGCATAGGCGACGAACACACCGCCGAGCACGACCGCGGCGACGAGGTAGATCGCCCCCATGCCCGCGATCGGCGCGAAGGCGATGGACACGACCCAGAGCGCCACCGTGTAGCCGAGGATCTGTCGGGCCGTCCGGGTGAACGATGTGACCACCGGGAGCATCGGGACCTCGGCCGCCGCGTAGTCGTCGCGGTAGCGGATGGCGAGCGCCCAGAAGTGCGGCGGGGTCCAGACGAAGATCACCACGAAGAGCACCAGGGGCGCCCACGCGAGGCGACCGGTGACCGCTGACCACCCGACCAGCGTCGGCACGGCTCCAGCTGCGCCACCGATGACGATGTTCTGGGTCGAGGTCCGCTTCAGCCAGATGCTGTAGACGAAGACGTAGAACAGCGTCGCGCTCAGGGCCAGCACGGCACTGAGCAGGTTGACGAACGTCCACAGATCGGCGAACGCCACCAACTCGAGGCCCGCGGCGAAGACCAGCGCGGCACGGGGAGTCACGATCCCCGTCACGAGGGGCCGGTTCCGAGTGCGGCGCATCACCCGGTCGATGTCGCGGTCGACGTACATGTTGGCGGCGTTGGCACCGCCCGCGGCCAGGGCGCCGCCGACGAGGGTCGTCAGGACGAGCCAGCCCGACGGCAGCCCCCGCGCCGCCACGACCATGGTGGGCACGGTCGTGACCAGGAGCAGCTCGATGATCCTCGGCTTGGTGAGAGCGAGATAGCCCCGGAGACGGGCGAGAGGAGCTGCGGGAGCGACGGTCGCCATCGGGGCCGACAATACGACGGCGCCGTCGTCTGCTCAAAAATGGTCCCGCGGCGGTCCGGGGGCCGCCCACCCCCGTCCCGATGTGTTCGGTCGGGGGACGCAGCCCTAGCATCGCGGCCAGTGTCGGGCACCCTCCGCACCCTCCGCACCCTCGCTGACGCTCGCTGGCGCCTCACGCCTGGCGCCTATCGCCGCGTCACCCTGGCCGCGGTGATCGCGCTGTCGCTCATCGTCGTGACCGGGGGCGCCGTCCGCCTGACGGGCTCCGGACTGGGTTGCCCCGACTGGCCGACCTGCACCGGCCACCGCATCGTGGCGGCGTGGAGCCTCCACCCGATGATCGAGTTCACCAACCGGGTCATCACTGTGGCCGTCACGGCCGCCGTGGTGGCTGCGGTGCTCGGCGCCCTGGTGCGCCGGCCAAGGCGACGCGACCTGGTGTGGCTGTCGAGCGGGCTCGTCGCCGGGGTCCTCGCCCAGATCGTGCTGGGCGGCCTCACGGTGCTGTACAAGCTGGACCCTCCGTGGGTGATGGGGCACTTCGTGCTCTCCTTCGCCGTGCTGGCCGATGCCGTGGTGCTCCACTACCGGGCTGGTCGACCCGACACGCCGGCCCGGCCCGTCGTCAGCCGCGACCTGGTCAGGCTGGGGCGCCTCGTCCTGGCCACGGTGGGCGTCGTGGTGATCCTGGGAACTGCGGTGACAGGAAGCGGTCCCCACAGCGGCGACATACACGCCAAGCGCCTGCCATTCCACTTCCAGGGTGTCGCCGAGCTCCACTCCAGCGTCGTCATGGTGCTGGTGGGCCTCACCATCGCCAGCCTGTTCGCCCTTCACCACGCCCACGCCCCGGCGGATGTCCAGCGCCGGGCGAGGATCGTCCTCGGGGTGATCGCCGCCCAGGCCGCCATCGGCTACACCCAGTACTTCACCCGGGTGCCCGCCGCCCTGGTCGCCGTGCACCTGGCTGGGGCCACCGTGTTGTGGATCGCCGTGCTCCGCTACAACCTCGGGCTCTTCGTGCACCCGGCCCCGGAGGGGCGCCCGCTCGACGAGCAGGTCGTCCCGGGGGACCTCGCCCAGGACGTCCTGGCAGGGGCCTGACCAGCCGTCTCGCGTCGGTCAGCCGCGTCTGGGGATTCCCTGTCGCCCGCCGAGAGGGCAGAATTTGGGCATGGCGAGAGCGGCGAGAGGGGCGGGCGCAGCCGGCACCGCTGGCGCCGCCGGCGTGGCCACCGCGGTGCCGGACACGCTTCCGGCCGAGGTCGAGCAGCCCGTCGAGGACGAGAGCGTCAAGCCCGACCGGCCGTGGATCGTCATCGTATGGAACGACCCGATCAACCTCATGTCCTATGTCACCTTCGTCCTCCAGAAGCTGTTCGGCTACAGCAAGGCCAAGGCCACCAAGCTGATGCTGGACGTGCACCAGAAGGGCCGGGCGATCGTCTCGAGCGGCTCGCGCGAACGCGCCGAGCTGGACGTGTTCCGTCTCCACGAGCACGGGCTGTGGGCGACGATGGAGCACGATCAGTGAGGTCGGAGTGAAGCTCGGCCGGCGCCTTCGACGCACCAAGGCCGGCAACTACCAGCTGCGACTGTCGAAGGCGGAACGGGATCTGCTGCGGTCACTGCCCGGGCAGGTGCGGGACCTGATCGACTCGTCGGATCCCGCCGACCCGAGCGTGCGCCGTCTCTTTCCGCCGGCGTACCGCGACGAGGACAAGGCCGAGGCCGAGTACCAGAGCCTGATGCACGACGAGCTCCTCGAGCACCATCGCCAGGCCCTGATCGTCATGGAGGAGACCATCGACGCCGACCGCCTCGAGGAGGAGCAGGTCGTCAGCTGGCTGGCGGCGCTCAACGAGGTGCGCCTCGTGCTGGGCACCAACCTCGAGGTGGACGAAGGCCAGGAGCCCGTGAGCCCGAGCGATCCCCGGGCCCCCGGGCTCGCCCTGTACGCCTACCTCAGCTGGCTCGAGGAGCAGGTGGTCGAGGCGCTGTCGACGTCGCTCTAGGACCGAGGTCCTCAGACGGTCGACGGGTAGTAGATCGCCCCTGCCGAGCCGGGACCCGTGTGGGCGCCCACGCTGGGGCCGATCCGGTAGCGGACGACCTCCAGCACCTCCGGGGCGTCCACCAGTGGCTCTTCCAGCGCGTGCCACAAGGGGGCCGCCCCGGCGTCGGCGATCCCCAGGCCGACGCGCAAGTCGGTGCCGGCGCCGAGGACGCTCGTGGCCATGACCCGTGCCGCGTCCTCCATGGTGGCGACCTCGCCCACCGGCACCATCCGCCCCTCGGCCAGCGTGAGCACCGGGATGGCGGTGACGCCGCCGGACGGAGACTCCCTCAGCCGTCCCCCGCTGCGGGCCAGCTCCAGGGCCCCGACCACGAACACGTTCCCTGTACGCGCCGCCACCGCCTCGGCCACCAACGCCGCCGCCTCGGCGTCGGCGCCCTTGGCCAGCGCCTCGGCAGCCTCCCAGACACAGCATCCGATGGCGAAGGACGCCGAACCGCTGTCGACGAGCCGCACCGGGACGCCGGCGCCCCTGGAAGCCACCAGTGCGGCATCGAGTGTGCTCGACACAGTCGAGCCGATGTGGATCGAGATGATCTCGGTGGCACCGCGAGCCACCAGCGCCTCGTAGGCGAGCAGGAACCTACCGGGCGAGGGAGCCGCGGTCGCCACCTGCGTCACGCCCTGCTCGAAGCGGGCGTAGAACCCGTCCGCGTCCAGGTCCACCCCCTCCAGGAAGTCGTGACCATCGAGAGTCACCGTCAGAGGTACGACCTCCACCCCATAGCGCTCCACCAGCTCGGCCGGCAGCTGGGCGTTGGAATCGGTGCACAGCCCGATCAATCTCGCTCCCCCTTCGGCGCGACGGCGGGCGCGGTGGCGAACCGGTACAGGATGACGGCGCTGCTGGCCCCGGCGGCCAGCGGCAGGGCAGCGGTCGGCCGGGGACCCCACAGGTTGGGCCATCCCGTCCGCCACCACAGGACGGC
>DASXCO010000097.1 GCA_036491125.1 Acidimicrobiales bacterium
AGGCGCGCTGGTTCCGCTCGTGGAACGAAACCAGCGCAGGACGGGGGAGCAACCGGCGGGGGGAGCTCGACCCGAATCGTCCTTACCGTCAGTGTGCGCCCCCGGCCGACGCCCGTCGATCCCCCGAACCGGTGACCCTGCCGGCTCCCAGTCCGAAATGCCCAAGGCTGATACCTCGCGGACCATATGGGTGGCTAGCGGGCACTGATTCAAGTCGTGCGAGGCATACAGGCCGATCTTGCAGTGCCTGCTGACAGCTGTGCTATGAGACGCTGAGTCCCTGCCAACCAGGTTCTCGCAACGGAGGAGTGGTCGTGGGTCGATGGACACGTGAGGAGCTGGAGGAGGCCTTTGCCGACTACCAGCGCACTGCCCTGCAAGCGGGCACGACCGGCGACTGGAGCGCGTGGGCGAACCTGTTCACCGAGGACGCCACCTACATCGAACACTCCTTCGGGACGTTCGGGGGCCGGGAGGCGATCCGCAGATGGATCACCCAGACGATGAGCGCCTTCCCCGGCAACGCCATGCCTCACTTCCCGATCGACTGGTACGTGATCGACGAGGAGCGCGGCTGGGTCGTCTGCCAGGTGTTGAACCGCATGGCCGATCCCGGCGACGGCAGCATCCATCAGGCAGCCAACTTCACCTTGTTGAAGTACGCGGGGAGTGGGCTCTGGGCCTACGAGGAGGATGTCTACAATCCTGCGCACTTCGCCGAGATGATCACCCGTTGGCAGGCGCGGAAGTCCGAGCTCGAAGGGGCGGCCGACTGATCGGCCCCCGGCCTACCGAGCGCTACTGCGTATCGGCCACCCTGCTCCGGGGGCCGGCTGCGGCCACCCGGCTGGGCACGTCGTGGCCGACGGTGCGGGCGGCTAGCGCGCTGGCTGCCAGCAGCTGGTCGAGGTCGACCCCCGTCTCCACCCCGAGGTCGTCGAGGAGGTGCACCAGATCCTCTGTCGCCAGGTTGCCGGCCGAGCCGGCGGCGAAGGGCGAGCCGCCCAGCCCTCCCACCGAGGTGTCGAAGCGCGCGACCCCTCGCTCCCACGCCGCGAAGGCGTTGACCAAACCGGTGCCGCGCGTCTCGTGAAGATGCAGCCCGATGTCCACGCCCACCTCGTCAAGGAGCTCCCCGATCCGTCGAGGCGTGGCCATCCCCGTCGTATCGGCGTAGGTCAACGAAGTGGCCCCAGCAGCGAGCACCTGGTCGCCCAGCCCGGCTACGGCGGCAGGAGCCAGATCTCCCTCGTACGGAGACCCGAACGCGCACGACACCACGACATCGATCGGTACGTCGCCGACCGTACCGGCGATGCTCGTGACCTGGGCGACCGACTCGTCGATCGACATGCGCACATTTCGCCGGTTGTACTCCTGTGAGGCGGAGACGGTGACCGAGAGCGCATCAACGCCAGCCTCGACGGCGAGCTGCGCTCCCCGGAGGTTGGGGACGAGCGCCACGTACCGCACCTCGGGTCGGCGAGGCAGCGCCGACATGACCTCGGCCGCCCCGGCCATAGCGGGCACGGCCGCGGGCGAGACGAAGGCGACGGCCTCGACCTCCCGCAGACCCGAGGCCACGAGCGCTTCCACCAGCGCCACCCTGGCTTCGATGCCCACGGGCGCCTCGACCTGGAGCCCGTCTCGGGGTCCCACCTCGCGGATCCGCACCCTCGTCGGTCCGGCGGCGCTCATACCGGCGGCACACCGTGGCGTCGCTCAGTGAAGCCCCTCTGCTTGGACCGGGCCAGGGCCAGACGGGACACCAGCTCGTCGCGCAATTGCTCGG
This sequence comes from Acidimicrobiales bacterium, assembly GCA_036491125.1. NCBI lineage: Bacteria > Bacillati > Actinomycetota > Acidimicrobiia > Acidimicrobiales > Acidimicrobiales bacterium. The sequence goes on from DASXCO010000097.1 coordinate 1,793, forward strand.
GCTCGACCACGGCGTCGATCACGAGATCGGATGCCAGCCGCAGCAGGTCGACATCGGCCTCGTACTCGGCCCGGCGCTCGGCCACGAACGAGGCCCGCTCGCCCGGGTCCTCGATCGCCGCGATCCGATTGGCGTATACGGCGTTCACCGCGGCCTCGGGACCCATGATGGCGATCTGGGCCGATGGCAGGGCGATGCAGCTGTCCGGCTCGAACGCGGGTCCCGCCATGGCGTAGAGCCCGGCGCCGTAGGCCTTTCGCACGATGACGGACAGCTTGGGCACCGTCGCCTCCGACACTGCGGTGATCATCTTGGCCCCGTGGCGGATGATTCCCGCCCGCTCGACGGCGCTGCCGACCATGAACCCGGGCACGTCGGCCAGGAAGATCAACGGAATGTTGAAGGCGTCGGCGCACCAGATGAAGCGGGCGGCCTTGTCGGCCGAGTCGACGAAGAGCACACCGCCCTTGCGCAGCGGGTTGTTGGCCACGATGCCGACCGCGTCGCCGTCCAGTCGAGCCCAGCCTACGACCAGCTCGTTGGCGAAATCGGGCTTGATCTCGAAGAACGATCCCTCGTCCACTAACGCGTCGATGATGTTGTGCATGTCGTAGCCAGCTCGCTGCGAGGTCGGGATCGTCCCCGCCGTCAAGGGTCTCATCGGAGCAAGGGCGTCGGCCGGCGGCGGTTCCTCGCGCCAGGACCGGGGCATGTACGAGAAGTACGCCCTGGCGGCAGCGATGGCGGCTGCGTCATCCGCCGCCAACCCGTCGGCCGAGCCTGAGACCGTGGCGTGCATGCGGGCCCCACCCATCTCCTCCAACGTCGTGTGCTCGCCGATCACCATTTCTGCCATACGGGGGGAGCCTAGGTACATCGAGGCGTTCCCCTCGACCATGAACACGACGTCGCAGAACGCCGGGATATACGCACCACCGGCGGCCGACGGCCCGAACAGGCAGCAGATCTGGGGAACCCGGCCCGAGAGCCGGACCTGGTTGTAGAAGATCCTGCCCGCCCCCCGGCGGCCCGGGAACAGCTCGACCTGGTCGGTGATGCGGCCTCCGGCCGAGTCGACCAACCAGAACACCGGTAGCTCGTGGGTCATGGCGTACTCGGTGAGGCGGACGATCTTCTCGACGGTGCGGGCGCCCCAGGAGCCAGCCTTCACCGTGGTGTCGTTGGCCATGACGCACACGGGTCGGCCGCCGACCGTGCCTCGTCCGGTCACCACGCCGTCAGCCGGCAGGTCACCGGCCAGGGCGTTGGCGAGCAGCGAGTCCTCCACCAGCGACCCCTTGTCCAGCAACAACGCCAGGCGATCGCGCACGAAGAGCTTGCGCTGACTGGCGAGCTTCTCGGCACCTGTCGCCCGGTTTCCGTCGAGAGCGCGCCGCGAGACGTCGCCGATGTCGTGCACACCTCGTTCACCATCCGAGGAGACGCCGTCGACCGCCCCGCTCGCGGGCTCGGTCGCGTCGCGCTCGGTCACGTCCGGCGAATGGCGAGGATGGCCACGTCGTCCGTGAGGGGTTCGGAGGCGAAGTCCCGCGCCGCCTCGAGGAGCGTCTTGCACAGCGTCGTCAGGTCCTGGCCGGGATCGCGGCGCAGGATGCCTGCCACCCGGTCCTCCCCGAACAGCTGCTCCCCCGAGCGGGCCTCGGCCAGCCCGTCGGTGTAGAGCAGCAGCACGTCACCGGGATCGAGCGGCAGCTCCCTGCTCGTGTAGCTCCCCTTGGGGTCGAGGGTCAGCAGTGGACCGGTCGACCGCATCGGACGCACGTCGCCGCCGTGCCAGACCCAGGCGGCCGGGTGCCCCGCCGATGCGAACCGCAGCGTGCCGGCCATCTGGTCGAACACGACGGCGCACAGCGAGACCAGCTCTTCGGGGCGGCCCTGGGCGGAAAGGACCACGTTGAGCTCCTCGACCGCCTGACCCGGATCGCGGTACTGACGGAGGAAGACCCGCAGCAGGTACTTGACCTGGAACGCCGTGATGGAAGCCTCGATGCCGTGCCCCCCGACGTCGCCGATGACCGCCGCCAGGCGCGTGAGCGCGGTCGGGGCGATGTCGTAGAAGTCGCCCGCCATGGCCCCGGCGCCCGGCTGGTAGACGTGGCCCAGCTCGAAGCCGTCGATGTCCGGCAGGTTCGCCGGGGCCAGGCGCTCGGACCACCGCATGGGCGCCAGCTCCTCCTGGGCCAGCACCTCCGCCGCCCGCCGCTCCAGGAGCGATCGCTCCTCGGCCAGCCGGGCCGCCGACAGGAACCGTGGCCCGTAGCGAAGTGAGATGGCGATCGGCACGAGGACGAGGAGGAACGGAAGCTGGAGCCAGGCGTGCGGCAGGAAGGCGGTGATGAAGGCGCTCAGCCCCAGCAACGAGTACAGGATCGTGGTGTGCAGGTCCTTGTCGAAGGCCGAGCGGGCCAGCACCAGCGCCTCGTCCGGGCTGTCGTGATCGACGACGTCGCGCTCGATGCGGCGGCAGGCCCGCAGGAGGCGGCGGCTGGAGCGGGCCCACACGTAAGCCGCCACCCCGCAGGCCACGGCCACCGCGATCAGGACCGGCTGCTGGACGATCACGGCGAGACCCTAACCCCGCTGGCCGGTGGCGACGATGGGAGGGGGCGGACGCCCCGCCGACCGCTCACCGCGAGCGCCTCCTGACCCGAAGCTTGAGGGGCGTGGGCCCGAAACCCAGGTCCTCCCGCAGCTTGCGCTCGAGGTACCGCATGTAGGTGGGCGGCAGGCTCCGGTTGGCGAAGAGCGTGAAGGTCGGCGGGTCGGTGGCCCCCTGAACGGCGTACAGGACGCGGGCTCCGGCCGGCGCCGGATGGGCGGCCTGGGCCGACTGCACGACGCGGTTGAGCCGTGTCGTCGACACGCGCTGGTGGTAGGCCTCGATGGCCTGAACGAGGGCGGGCAGGAGCCGGTGCACGCCGAGGCCGGTGCGGGCGCTGGCTTTGATCACCGGCGCGTAGCCGAGGAAGGCCAGCCGATCCCCGACGTCCGCGGTCAGCGCCGACCTGGCCTCGGCGTCGAGGACGTCCCACTTGTTGAGCACCAGCACCACCGGGCTCCCAGCGGCGTCGACTCGCTCAGCCAGACGCTGGTCCTGGTGGGTGACCCCCTCGGCGGCGTCGATCAGCAGCAGGGCGACGTCGGACCGGTCGATGGCCTGCAGGCCGCGCACGAGCGAGTAGTACTCGGCTCCCTCGCCGACTCGGGACTTGCGCCTCATGCCGGCGGTATCGATGAAGCGCAACGGGCCCTGATCGGTCTCGACGACGGTATCGACGGTGTCGCGCGTGGTCCCGGGCAGGTCGTGGGTGATCGACCGCTCGTCGCCGATGAGACGGTTGAAGAGCGTCGACTTGCCCACGTTCGGCCGCCCCACGATGGCCACCGATGTGCCGGTCGGTGCGATCGCCCCTTGCTCGGGCCCCTCGTCCGGGTCGGGCGCCCGTTCCTCGGGGAGCAGGCGGACGACCTCGTCCAGCAGCTCCCCCGACCCGCGACCGTGGAGCGCGCTCACCATCCACGGATCACCGAGGCCGAGGCGGGCGAACGCCCAGGCGTCGGCCTCGCGGCCGTCGGAATCGACCTTGTTGACGACCAGCGCGACCGGTCGCCCCGACCGGCGCAGGAAGGCACCCACCGCCTCGTCCTCGTCGGTCACTCCGACGGTCACGTCGACGACGAGCAGCACCAGGTCGGCCACCCGCACGGCCCGCTCGGCCTGGGCGCTGACCTGCGCCTCGAGCCCGTCGGCACCGTCCAGCCAGCCTCCCGTGTCCACGAGGGTGAACGGTCGACCGTTCCACTCGGCGACGAGCTCCTTTCGATCACGGGTCACGCCCGGTCGATGCTCGACGATCGCCACCCGACCCCCGACGATCCGGTTGACCAGCGACGACTTCCCGACGTTGGGCCGGCCGACGATCGCGACCACGGGAGGCCTGTCGACCTCCGCACCGATCGCCGCGTGGGGCCCGCTCACGGGTGGCTGGCCTCGAGGGCTCGCCGGAGCGACCGCCCGTCGGTCGGGACGATCTCTACCGGGCGAGGAAGATCCGCCGGCACGACACCGTCCAGGAACCGCCCCTCGTTCAGGCACACATCGGGCAGGAGGTAGCGGTGCTGTGCGGGCTCGGCGGCCAGCGCCCGGGCCACGTCCTGACCGGTCATCAAGCCGGCCACGGCGATGTTGCCCCCGAAGAACTCATTGCGCACCCTCACGATCCTGACATCGCCGCGATCCAGGTCGTCGACGAGAGGGCCGAGCACGGCGGCGCCGTACTCGCCGGTCACGATTGCGGTCGGAGCACCAACCTCGGCGGCCGGCGTCACGGCCAGCCGCGTCGCACGGGGAGCCCGGTAGCCCTCAGCGGGCGCACCGTCCACCCACGAGAAGAACCCGGGCCTCACTCCGATGGCGGCTCCTTCTCCGCAGAAGGCTCGCTCGAACGCCCGGACGATGCCGACACCGTTCTCGTGCTGGGGGAACCCTTCGTAGGACGGCGCGTCGGGAAATGGCCGGCGAGCGAGGAGGTGATACTCGTCCGACGCGAACACGAGCCGACGGCCGACCGCCTCTACGAAGGCCGGCTGCCATTCGGCAACGGTGTCGACGACCGCTGCCGCCTCGTCCACCGTGTGCGGCCGCATACCGGCCTCGTTGGAGTACCGGCTCACCCCGAGGGGGACGACCGCAGCCGTGGCCAGGTCGGGGTACTGGTCCAGCAGCCCGACGAGGGTGTCGTGGAGGACAGCGCCATCGTTGATCCCCGGACAGACCACCACCTGGCCGTGGACCTCGATGCCATGGTCGAGCAGTGCCCGCAGCCATCGGAGGCTGACGGCGCCACGACTGTTGCGCAGCATCCGGGCCCGCATCCCGGGATCGGTGGCGTGGATGCTCACGAACAGCGGGCTGAGCCGCTCGGTCACGACCCGCTCGAGATCGGCTTCGGTGAACCGGGTGAGGGTCGTGAAGTTGCCGTAGAGGAACGAGAGCCGGTAATCGTCGTCCTTCACGTACAGGCTGGGCCGCATCCCCTTGGGCAGCTGGTAGATGAAGCAGAACTCGCAGTGGTTGTCGCAGGTGCGGATGCGGTCGAACACCGCTGACGAGACCTCGATGCCGAGCAGCTCGCCATCGTCCTTGGCGACCTCGGCGCTCAGCTCCAGCCCGCCGCGGCGCAGCTCGATGTCGAGCTCGCCCTGATCGACGAGGAACTGGTACTCGATGACGTCGCGAGGCGACCGACCGTTGATCGAGACAATCTCGTCACCAGGGGCGAGCCCGGCCCGAGCCGCCGGTGACCCCTCCCTCACGGCCACCACGCTGGGCAGCGACATGAGGTCAAGGATAGGGCGGGGCGGCCGGTAGCCTGGGCCGAAGTGACTGTCCAGCGGGTACTACTGGCCCAGCCCCGAGGGTTCTGCGCCGGCGTCGAGATGGCCATCAAGGCCCTGGCGTGGATGGTGCGGGTCTTCCAGCCGCCCGTCTACTGCTACCACGAGATCGTGCACAACCAGGTTGTCGTGGACCGATTCCGCCGCCTCGGCGTCGTCTTCGTCGACGACGTGGCCGAGGTGCCGCCCGGAGCCCCCCTCATGCTCAGCGCCCACGGCTCGGCCCCCGAGGTCGTGGCGGCCGCCCGTGCCAGCGGCGGCGTCGTCGTGAACGCCGTGTGCCCGCTGGTCACCAAGGTCCATCACGAGGTGAAGGTCCGGGCAGGCAAGGGCTACACGGTGGTGTACGTGGGCCACGAGGGTCACGAGGAGGCGGTAGGGACCGTGGCGGTGGCTCCTGACGCGGTGCAGCTGGTCGAGTCGGAGGACGACGTGACTGCCCTGCCCGATCCCGGCACGCCCGTGGCGCTCCTGGCCCAAACCACGCTCAGCCACGACGAGTGGACCGGCATCATGGAGCGGGCCCGGGACCGGTTCCCGGGTCTGTGGATGCCGGGCCGCAGCGACCTGTGCTTCGCCACCACCAACCGGCAATCGGCGCTCAAGGCCATCGCCGGCCGCTCCGACGCAGTCGTGGTCCTCGGATCTGCCAACTCCTCGAACACACGGGCGCTGGAGAAGGTGGCGCGATCCGCCGGCTGCCGCCGCGTCTACCGGGTCAACTCGGCACAGGAGCTTCCTGATGATCTGGATGGAACCGTCGGGGTCACCGCGGGCGCCTCGGCGCCCGAGGAGCTCGTGGATGCGGTCGTGGCCCGTCTGGCGCCCCAGGACGGTACCGAGGCCGTCGATGTGACCATCGAGGACGAGTACTTCCCGCCGCCACGTGAGCTGCGGGACCTCCTTCGGGCGGTGGCGACGGCGGTGGGTTGCCTGGTGACGGCTCCACCCGACACCCCCGCCGCCCTGACCGACGACCGAGCCATGGCCGCCAGCGAGGCCCTCGGCGCCCTCGCCAGCTGAGCAGTTCCGGCCGGACGACGGCCGTCGCTCAGGCGCCGGCCCGGGTTCGAGCCTGGTCGAACAGCGTCTGGAGCTCGGCCCGCAGCCGCTCGGTGACCTCGTGCAACTCCCGGCGGGAGAGGCGGTCGGCCCGGCGTCCGGCGGTGCCGCGGCTCGGTCGTTCGGCAGCGACCTTGACCGTGATCGGCTCGCCCACCACCAGGTGGATCTTGACCGGGCGCGGAAAACGCGTCCCTCTTGGCAGCGCCATCTCGGACCCACCGATGCCGACGGGAACGATGGGTACGTCGGTGCGGGCGGCCAGATAGACCGCTCCCTCACGAAGCTCGGTCACCGTCGGGCCCGAGCGGCGGGTGCCTTCGGGAAACAGGACGAGCGGCTCTCCGCCCTCGATGACCTCGACACACCGGCGAAAGGCCTCCCGATCGGTGGCGTCCCGGTGGACCGGGAAGGCTCCGAGAGAATCGATGATGCGGCCGAACCAGGGAACCTTCCAGAGCTCTTCCTTGCCCATGTAGCGCAGACGCCGGCGGGTCACCACCGCGATGGCGAAGGTGTCCACGATCGAGCGGTGGACCGGAGCCAGGATGTACGGCCCCTCGGTCGGCACGCGCTCTTTCCCCTCGACCGTGAGCCGGTGGTACAGCCGGCACCACCCGACGAGCACGGCCCGAGCGACGGCGTAGAAGATCAGTGAAGGCTTCACAGCCGGGTCAGCACCTCCTCCACGATCTCCTCGACGCTACGGTCCGTGGTGTCGACTATCACGGCTCCCTCGGCGACGGCAAGAGGAGAGCTCTGTCGTGTCGAGTCGAGGTGATCCCGCCTGGCCAGGTCGGCGGCCACCACAGACGGGTCGAGATCGTGGGCGGTGGCCTCGGCTTCCAGCGCCCGCCGCCGGGCCCGTTCGGACTCGCTGGCGGTGACGTAGATCTTGAGGTCGGCACCGGGCAGCACGACCGTGGCGATGTCGCGGCCCTCGATGACACCCCCGCCGTGGGCCTCGACCCAGGCGCGCTGCCGGCGCACCAGCTCGCGGCGGACCTCGGGGTTGGCGGCCACGGCCGACACCACCTTGGTGACGCCCGGGCCCCGAAGCTCCTCGGTGGCGTCGATGCCGTCGACGTGGACGAGGGGGCCGAGATCGATGTGCACCCGGCGGGCCACGTCGGCGACAGCCTGCGCGTCAGACGGATCGACACCGTGTCGGAGGGCGGCGAAGGCGACCGCCCGGTACATGGCTCCGGTGTCGAGCCGATCGAGACCAAGGCGAGCGGCGAGCGACGCGGCGAGCGTCGACTTCCCGGCCCCGGCCGGTCCGTCGATGGCGATGATCGGCTTGCCACCCGGCGAGGTGCTCATCGCAGCTTCCCGAGATCGGACACAAATCCGGGGTAGCTGGTCGCGACCGCGTCCCACTCCTCCACTCTGGTCCCGCCCTGAGCGGCCAGGCCGGCCACCGCCATCGCCATCGCCACCCGGTGGTCACCGTGCGACCGGACGCCTGCTCCCCTCAAGCCGGCCCCGCCGATGACAACGAGGTCGTCGCCCACAGCCTCGACCCTGGCGCCGAGAGCGGACAGCTCGCTGCCGACCGTGGCCACCCGGTCGCTCTCCTTCACCCTGAGCTCGGCCAGGTCGCGGAAGGTCGTCGCTCCATCGGCCATCGCCGCCGCCACCGCCAGTACCGGTATCTCGTCGACAAGAGCAGGCACCTCGTCGCCCGTCACCTCTGTGCCGCGGAGGGAGGCGTGGCAGACGACGATGTCGGCGGTGGTGTCGTCGCGCCACTTCAGCTCGATGGCCGCGCCCATGCGAGCCAGGACGTCGAGGAAGCCGGATCGTCCCGGTCCCACGTACACCCGCTCGACCACCACCTCGCTGCCGGGCACGATCGAGGCGGCGACGACCCAGAAGGCGGCGTGGGAGGGATCGCCCGGCACGGCCAGGGTAAGCGGTGACAGGGTCGATGGCCGCAGCCGGACGACCTGGCCGGACCCGTCCGGTGTGACGTCCACCTTGGCTCCACACGCCGACAGCAGCTCCTCGGTGTGGGTGCGGGTGACAACCGACTCGCGCACGACTGTGTCCTCTGCTGCCCCGAGCCCGGCCAACAGCACCGCCGACTTCACCTGGGCGCTGGCCACCGGCGGCGTGTAGTCGATCCCGGCCAGGCCCCCGCCCCGGACGACCAGCGGGGCCAGCGTCCCACCCTGGCGGCCGTCGACCGTGGCGCCCATGCGCCGCAGCGGGTCTACGACCCGGGCCATGGGACGCCGGGCCACGGACGCATCCCCCTGGAGCACGGTCAGCCAGTCGAAGGAGGCGACGAACCCAGCCAGCAGGCGCATCCCTGTCGCCGAGTTCCCGACGTCGATGACGCCCTCGGGCTCGTGCAGCCGGCTCGGACCGCCGGTGACGTGGACCGCTCCTGGCGCCCGACCGTCGACCTCGGCTCCGAGCGCACCAACCGCGGCGGCCGTGCGAGCCACGTCGTCACCGTCCGAGAGCCCCGTGAGGCGGGAGAGTCCATCGGCTCGGGCGGCGAGCAGCAGCGCCCGGTGCGAGATCGACTTATCGCCCGGCACCCGCAGTCGGCCCCGCAGGGCGGCTCCCCCCTCGACCTCGAAGACGGCGGGCGTCATCCGAGAGGCTGGTGCGATGGACGGTAGCCGCGAGCCAGCAGCGCGCCCCGCACCAAGTCAGAGGCCCCGGCGTCCACGACCATCACCAGCACGCCCCGGTCGCCCTCAGCAGAGTGCGCGATCTCCAAGTCCTCGATGTTGACCCCGAGCTCGCCTGCCAGCGTCGTCACCTCGGCGAGCACGCCCGGTCGGTCAGGTACGGGCACCCTCACCTCGACCAGGTCCTCGGGGCGGGGCAGCCGTGTCGGGAGGCTGCGCCTGGCCTCGCGGGCCCGCTCCAGAATGCCGAACAGCGCGGCCCGGTCGCCGCCGGCGACGACATCGCGGACCTTCGTGAGATCGGTGGCCAGCTGATCCAGCACGGTCACGATCGCCGACGCGTTCTCGGCGCAGATGTCGGGCCAGATCCCCGGATGGCCGGCGGCAACTCGCGTCATGTCTCGGAAGCCGCCAGCGGCCAGGCGCAACAGGGCGCCGTGGTGCTCGGCCGCCTCCGAGGCCAGTCCCATGAGCGCCGCCGCGGTCAGGTGGGGGACGTGCGACACCACGGCCACGAGCTCGTCGTGGCGTTCGGGGGGCACGGCGAGGACATCTGCACCGAGGGACGTCAGCACGGCACGCAGCCGCGTGAACGCCTCGGGGTCGGTGGATGCCGTGGGAGTGAGCACCCACGTGGCACCGGCGAAGAGCTCGGGGTCGGCGCCGTCGATCCCGTCCTGCTCGGAGCCGGCCATGGGATGACCGCCGACGAACCGAGGATGGTCCACCGCCGACACGATGGGTCCCTTCACGCCTCCCACGTCGGTGACGACGCTCGTCCCGCCACGCCCGACGTCGGCCAGGGCCGCTCGGGCCGCGGCGACCACCTCTGACACTGGCGTGGCGAGGAAGGTCACCTCGGCCTCGGGATCGTCGCCCACGGCGTCCAGGGCGCCCAGCTCGAGCGCCCGCTCCGCCCGCCCAGCCGCCGTGTCCGAGCCGGTCACGCGCCAGCCCCTGGCCCGGAGGGCCAGCCCGATCGACCCCCCGATGAGGCCGGTGCCGACCACCGCCGCCCGGCGAGATTCCGTGCCGACCACCGCCGCCCGGCCGCGCTCCCGGGCCGGCTCAGCCGGGGAGGTCATCTCGAAGCCCCCGGGCCGATTCGAGGTAGACGTGGTCGATCTCGTCCCGTCTCCGGTCCGTGGTCACATGCAGGAGCACGCGAATGCAACGGGGCTGGCCTCCGACGACCCCCAGCTCCCGGGCGCAGAGCAGCGGCACGTCGCCCAGACCCATGGTCCGAGCGGCCGCGGCAGGGAACATCGAGACCACGTCGTCGGTGGCGGTGAAGACGATGCTGATGAGGTCATCCTTGGCCAGCCCGTTGCGCTCCAGGATGGCACCGAGCAGCGCGTGGACGCGCGTGGTGACCTGGTCCTCCGTATCAGTATCGACGGTGGTGGCGCCGCGGACGGCTCTGACGGCCGGGGGCATCGATGCCGGAGCCTACCTTCCGCCCCGGGACGTCCCTCTGGCCGGAGCCGGCCGATTCTTCGGGCCGGCCTCCCGGGCCGGTTGTGCCGCCTCGGCCAACCTCCGCACCTCGGCAACGGACAGCTCCCGCCAATGTCCCGGGGGCAGGCGCCGGTCAGCGAGGGGACCGATCCGCGTCCGTACCAGGCGCACGACCGGGTGACCCACGGCCGCGCACATGCGTCGCACCTGCCGGTTGCGGCCCTCGTGGATGACCAGGCGAAGAAGGCCGGGGCTCACCGCGGCCGCCGACGCCGGCGCCGTCAGCCCGTCCTCCAGCTCCACGCCCTCGCGCAGCCGGCGCAGGGCGCCCGGCGAGGGCTTGCCTTCCACGTGCGCCAGGTACTCCTTGTCGACGCCGAAGGACGGGTGGCTGAGCCGCTGGGCGAGCTCGCCGTCGTTGGTGAGAATCAGCAGCCCCTCACTGTCGGCGTCGAGGCGACCGACCGGGAAGACCCGGGGGCGCTCCGGTACCAGCTCGACGACCGTGGGCCGGCCGAGGGGGTCGGTCGCTGTCGTCACGACTCCCCCGGGCTTGTTGAGCAGGTAATAGACGAGGCCCGGACGCACACCGACGGGCACACCGTCGACCTCCACGAAGTCTGCGGTCAGGTCGATTCGCCGGCCCAGATGGGCCCGTTCTCCGTTGACGCGCACCCTGCCCTCGACGATGAGCTCCTCGCAGGCCCGGCGGCTGCCGAAACCGAGGCTGGCGAGGACCTTCTGCACCCGCTCGCCGCTCGCCGGCCCTCCTGAACCCGCGTCAGCCATCCCTGGTCGGGCGCAGTCCCTCCTCCAGCGCCTCGACGATCTCGGGCCCGGGAACGAAATCGCCCAGCGGTGGGAGCTGCTCGAGGTTGTCGAGTCCGAGCCGCTCCAGGAACAGCGAGGTCGTCCCGTACAGGACGGCCTGACCGGGGCCGGGATCCCGCGCCACCGCTTCGATGTAGCCCCGCTGGGTGAGGGCCCGGACCACGCCGTCGACGTTGACGCCCCTGATCGCCGCCATCTGGGCCCGGGAGACAGGCTGCTTGTAAGCCACGATGGCCAGCGTCTCGAGGGCCGCGGCGGAGAGGCGGGACGACTGACCTTCGAGCATGAACCGCTCGACGTAGCGCTCCAGGTCCGGATGGCTCTGGAACCGGTAGCCGCCGGCGACCCGGGCCAGCACGAAGCCCCGGTCCTCTCTGGCGTAGCCGGCGGCCAGCTCGTCGCAGATGGCCTCCACCCGCTCGATGGGTATCTCGAGCAGCTCAACCAGCAGGTGGGGTGCAACCGGCTCGGCGGCCACCATGAGCACGGCCTCGATGGCCCGCGCCTCGTCGCCGCTCGACCCAGAGCCGTTCGACGACGTCTCGGGATCGATCATGATTCGTCGTCCCCGGCCATGTCCTCGGGCCGGCCTCCCGGTCCGGCCAGTGCCTCGAGCCGGCCTGCCGGGCCGCCCAGTGCCTCGAGCCGGCCTCCCGGGCCGGCCAGTGCCTCGAGCCGGCCTCCCGACCCGGCCATCGCCACCAGCACAGGTTCCACCGGGTCCGGATCGGCGAGCCAGGCGACGCTGAGATCGCCGAAGTGGGCGCCCTGGTCCAGATCCACGCGCCCCTGCTTGTACAGCTCGAGGAGGGCCAGGAACCGCACGATGACGTCCGATATGGCGAGATCGGCTGTCAGCCGCCGAAAGGTGACCGTTCCCAGGGCCGGCAGCTCGTCGGCCAGCTCGGCCACCGCCTCGCCGACGCTCACCCTGGCGGGCGGCACGTGGGTGAGGTCGACCTTGGGTCGGGGTCGGGCCGCGGTCGCCTTGATGAACGCGTCTCGCAGCTCCGCGGGGCCCACCCCGGCCAGCACGTCCGGGGTCAGACCGAGGAATCGCTCATCCGGGCCCGCCGTCCGCGGCAGTGAGCGGGACGCCTCGTGCATCTGGTCCACCAGCACCGAGGCGGCGTCCTTGAAGGTCTTGCACTCGAGCAGCCGGGCCAGGAGCAGGTCCCGCTCCTCCCAGACGCCGAGCTCCTCGTCGACCTCGACGTCATCGCGCCCCGGAAGCAGCCGCCGGCACTTGAGCTCGATGAGGGTGGCGGCGATGAGGGCGAACTCGGTCGCCACCTCGAGGTCGAAGGCCTCCATGCGCTCGAGCTCGGTGAGATAGGCGTCGACGATGAGGCTGATGCGGACCTCGTACAGGTCGACCTGCTGGGACGTGATGAGGTGCAGAAGCAGGTCGAACGGGCCCTCGAACACCGGGGTGCGGACCTCGTAGGGCACGAAACGACACTACCGATATCCAGGCCCGGGACCGCGCATGCTGCCCGGCAACGGCCCGGCCTCCCGGGCCGGCCGGACCAGTAGCATCGTCGCCCATGACGCGGGTCCTCTCGGGCGTCCAGCCGACGGGTGACATGCACATCGGTGGCTACCTGGGAGCCTTCCGCCACTGGGCCATCGACCAGCACGAGCACGACGCCTACTACGTCATCGTCGACCTCCACGCCCTCACCCTGGACCACGACCCTGCGGAGCTCCGGCAGCGCACCCTGGACGTGGCGATCATTCTCCTGGCGTCGGGTCTGGATCCCGACGTCTGCACGCTGTTCGTGCAGAGCCACGTGCCCCAACACACCCAGCTGACCTGGCTGCTCGAATGTACGGCGACATTCGGCGAATTGCGGCGAATGACCCAGTTCAAGGACAAGGGCGGCGGGCAGGAGTCCGTCCGGGCCGGCCTGCTGACCTACCCCGTGCTGCAGGCGGCCGACATACTCCTCTACGACGCCGACCGGGTCCCGGTGGGCGACGACCAGCGCCAGCACCTCGAGCTGACCCGCGACCTGGCCAACCGGTTCAACCACCGCTACGGGCCGACCTTCACCGTGCCCGAGGCGGCCATTCCCCGAGTGGGCGGCCGGGTGATGGACCTCCAGGATCCGACCCGCAAGATGTCCAAGTCGGTCGAATCACCCCAGGGGACGATCTACGTGGTCGACGAGCCCGCCGACATCGAGCGCAAGGTGAAGCGGGCCGTGACCGACAGCGGGACCGACGTCGTCTACGACCCGGCGACCAAGCCGGGCGTCTCCAACCTCCTGGAGCTGCTCGGCGCGGCGACCGGGCGCAGCCCCCAGGATGCGGCCCAGGGCTACTCCTCCTACGGGCCCCTCAAGGCCGATGTGGCGGAGGCGCTGATCGAGCTGCTGCGCCCGGTGCGGGAGCGGCACGCCAAGCTCACGGCGGACCG
>DASXCO010000098.1 GCA_036491125.1 Acidimicrobiales bacterium
GCGCTGGCCTTGGGAACCCGGATCTCGGTGAGCAGCTCGTCGGGGCCGAGCGCCGTCTGCAGGAAGCCCTCGAAGAACGACTGGGCCGGGATCGTCCGATCGCCCCCCGGACCCCGAGCCACCAGCGTGCCCCCCAGGGCCAGGACCACCGCCGGCAGGTCCGAAGCCGGATCACCGTGGGCGAGCGATCCGCCGATCGTGCCCCGGTGGCGAACCTGGGGATCTCCCACCAGGCCGGCCACGTGGGCGAGGATCGGCACCTGGTTCGTCAGCAGCTCGGACGTCTCCAGGTCGCGGTGGCGGGTGAGGGCGCCGATGGCGACGTGGTCGCCGGCGTCCCTCACGTACGAGAGGTCGCGCAGACGCCCCACGTCGACGAGCAAGGCGGGCACGGCGAGACGCAGCTTCATGAGAGGCAGCAGCGAATGACCGCCCGCCAGCAGCTTGGCCTCGTCGCCATGAGTCGCGAGGAGGCCGAGCGCCTCGTCGACCGACGTCACCCGCTGATAGTCGAAGGCAACCGGGATCATGCTCGTCCCTCGCGGCGCGCCATGGGGGTCCCCACCACGCCGGTCACAACGACCTCGGTGACCGTCATACGAGTACCTCCTTGGCGCTGCCCGCCGCCAGTACGGCCTTGACGATGTTGTGGTAGCCCGTGCAGCGACACAGGTTGCCTTCGAGGCCCTCCCGCACCGCGGCCTCGGTCGGATCGGGGTGCTCCTGCAGCAGCGAGACGGCGGCCATGACCATCCCGGGAGTGCAGTAGCCGCACTGGAGGGCGTGGTGCTCACGGAACGCCTCCTGGACCGGGTGCATCTCGCCGTCACGGGCCATGCCCTCGATGGTCGTCACCTCCGTCCCGTCGGCCTGGACCGCCAGCACCGTGCACGACTTGACCGACTCGCCGTCCATGAGCACGGTGCAGGCGCCACAGGACGAGGTATCGCAGCCGACGTTGGTGCCGGTGAGACCCACGACCTCGCGGAGGTACTGCACCAGCAGGAGCCGGGGTTCGACCTCGTGCTCCTGGCTCGCTCCGTTGACGCTGAGCCGAACTCTCACGACCTCTCCTCTCCGTTGATCGCCTGCCAGACCCGCTCGGGGGTGGTCGGCATGTCGACGTGGCGCACGCCGAAGTGCGAGAGGGCGTCAACCACGGCGTTCTGCACGGCCGGGGTCGAGCCGATCGTGCCCGACTCGCCGATCCCCTTGGCCCCCAGTTCGTTGACGGGTGTCGGCGTCTCCATCGGCGTCGTTTCGAAGCTGGGGACCTCGGCCGCCGAGACGAAGGTGTAATCGGCCAGGTTGGCGGTGACGGGATTGCCGTCCTCGTCGTAGACGACCTGCTCCAGCAGGGCCTGGGCCGCGCCCTGCGCCAGCCCGCCCTGGATCTGGCCCTCGGCCAGGAGAGGGTTGAGGATGCGGCCCGCGTCGTCGACCGCCACCAGCCGCTCGAGGGTCACCTTGCCCGTCTCGGTGTCGACTTCCACCACGGCGACGTGGGACCCGAACGGGAACGTCGCCCCCGGCGGAGTGAAGTCGGTCTCGGCCGAGAGCCCGTCGGGCCCCGAGCCCGCTTCCCGGGCGAGCTCGGCCCACGACTTGGCCACCGCCGGCGTGCCGGCGACATGGAAGCGCTGGCCGACCTTGTCCAGCACGACGTCGGCCGGGTCGGCCTCGAGGAGCTTGGCCGCCAGCTGACGGGCCTTGTCGACGACCAGCCCCGCCGCCTGATGGGCTGCCACTCCCCCGACCTGCAGCGACCGGGAGCCGAAGGTCCCGACGCCGCGCGGCACGACGTCGGTGTCGCCGTGCACCACCTCGATGGAATCGATCGGAATGCCCAGCGCGTCACTTGCGAGCATGGCCCAGGACGTGACGTGGCCCTGCCCGTGCGGCGAGGTGCCCGTCCGCACCACGGCGGTGCCGTTCTCGTGAACCTCGACCGCGGCGTACTCGCCGCCCGGTACGCCGTTGGTGATCTCCACGTAGACCGAGACGCCGATCCCCAGCTGTCGGACCTCGCCCGCGTCCCGCCGCCGCGCTTGCTCCTTGCGCAGCTCGGCGTACCCGGACGCGTCCAGAGCCAGATCGAGGGCGCGGGAGTAGTCGCCGATGTCGTAGGTGGTCCCCACCGGAGTGGTGAACGGGAACTCGCCCGCCGGCACCAGATTGCGGCGGCGAAGCTCGGCCGGGTCCATTCCGATCTCGGCGGCGAACAGGTCGACGGCCCGCTCGATGGCCGCCGTCGCCTCTGGCCGGCCGGCGCCGCGGTAGGAGACGACGGGCGTGGTGTTGGTGACAGTCGAGCGGCTGTTGAACTCGACCTTGGGGATGGTGTAGGTGCCCGGGGCCATGGTCCTGGTCATGAACGGCAGGACCGCCCCGAAGCGTGGGTACGCCCCAGAGTCCTGGAGAGCCGTCAGCCGGTAGGCGGTGATGGTGCCGTCCCTCGACCCTCCGATCTCGATGTCCTGGAGCTGGGCCCGACCGTGGCCCAGGGCGACCATGCTCTCCGAACGGGTCTCGGTCCACTTGAGCGGCCGGCCGACACGTCGGGCCAGCCAGGCGACCAGGAGCTCGTCGGGGTAGCCGCCGATCTTCGCCCCGAACCCGCCCCCGACGTCGGGGCTGATGACGTGGACCTCGTCCTCGAACAGGCCGTAGGTCTGAGCCAGGGCGTCCCGCACCGAATGCGGCGCCTGGGTCGACGACCATTGGGTGAGGCGCCCGTCGTCCTCCCATCGGGCGGCCACGGCCCGCACCTCGAGCGGACACGGCGCGACCCGCTGGTTGTTCATGCGCTGGCGGACGACAACCTCGCAGTCATCGAAGAGGGACTCGTCCCGACCGAACTGGAGCTCGAACGACACGTTGGTCCCCGCCCCCGGGTGGAGAAGGGTGGAGCTGTCGATCGCCTCCTCTGGGTCGACCAGCACCGGAAGGGGCTCGTAGTCGACGAGCACCAGCTCCGCCGCGTCCGCGCCCTGCGCCTGGGTCTCGGAGACGATGGCGACCACCGCCTCGCCCACGTAACGGACCACGTCACGGGCCAACCACGGCTGCCCCATCTGCTGATTGAGCAGAGGCATCTCCAGGGGGGCGGGCTCGAGGTCGACATCGGCCGCCGTGACCACGGTCAGGATCCCTGGCGCGCTCCGGGCCTCGTCCACGTCAATGGAGAGAATGCGGGCGTGGGCGGACGTGGAGCGGACGTAGGTCACGCGGGCTGCCCCGTCGAGCTTCAGGTCGTCCACGTACGTACCCCCGCGAGTGAGGAACTTGGGGTCCTCCTTACGGACGACGCGGTTGCCGAGGATGCTCACGGGCGGCCTCCTGAGACGGCGACGGGCGGCGCTCAGGCTAGTGGGCCGCCGCGCGACCCCCCGACACCACCGTCAGCGCCAGAACGCCAGCTGATCCACGAAGCGGCCCCACAGACCTTGATGGGCGGGCGCCGCCGTGGCCTGGCCTCTCGGGGTGGCGACCGGCGGGCCCGCGGGCGGTGTGCCCCCGGCGGGCCTGGGGGTGGCTGGCTTGTTCGCGACCGCGCTCTTGGCCAGGGCGCCCGGGAGGATGGCGTAGGCCTCCTCGCCCGGTTTCACCAGCCCGTAGTCCTTGCGGGCCACGCGTTCGATCTCGGCGTCGGTGTTGAGCCGGCCGATCTGGTCCGTCAGCTGGCGGTTCTGGGAGTTGATGACCTGGAGCTGGTGGGACGCGCTGTTCACGTCGCCGCGCTCCTTCAGGTAGGAGCGAGTGGGAAAGACGACGAGGACCAGCACGGCCAGTGTCGCCCCGGCAGCAGCCAGCAGCACGACGGTGCGGCGCGTCACCCCGCCCCCGACGCAGCATCGGGCCGCCGACCGCCCCACCCGCCGGCGCCGGACAGCGCCGCGCGCCCGCGGTAGGAAGCCGCCTCGCCCAGCTGATCCTCGATGCGCAGCAGCTGGTTGTACTTGGCGACCCGGTCCGAGCGGGCGGGCGCCCCGGCCTTGATGAGCCCGCAGTTGGCGGCCACGGCCAGGTCGGCGATGGTGGCGTCCTCCGTCTCGCCCGAGCGATGGGACATGACGTTCGAGTAGCCGTTCCGAGCGGCCAGCTCCATGGTCTCGAGCATCTCGGTGAGCGTGCCGATCTGATTGGGCTTGATCAGGATCGAGTTCGCCACGCCCGCGTCCACGCCTCGGGCCAGTCGTTCGAGGTTGGTCACGAAGATGTCGTCACCGACCAGCTGGATCCGTTGACCGAGGGTGGTGGTGAGCGCCGCCCACCCGTCCCAGTCGTCCTCTGCCAGGCCGTCCTCGATCGAGACGATCGGGTAGCGGTCGCAGAGCTCCTGCCAGTAGGCCACGAGCTCCTGGGCTCGTAGCGTGCGGCCCTCGCCGGCCAGGTCGTACTGCCCATCCTTGTAGAGCTCCGTAGCGGCGGCGTCGACGGCGATGGCGACGTCCTCGCCCGGCACCAGGCCGGCCGCTTCGACGGCGCGAACCAGGGCCCGGACGGCATCCTCGTTGGACGGCAGGTTGGGCGCAAAGCCACCCTCGTCACCCACGCCGGTCGACAAGCCCTCGGCCCGCAGGTACCGCCCGAGGGCGTGATACGTCTCCGCTCCCCAGCGCAGGGCTTCGGAGAACGAGACCGCCCCGATGGGCACGATCATGAACTCCTGCACGTCGACGTCGTTGTCGGCATGGGCCCCGCCGTTCAAGACGTTCATCATCGGTACCGGGAGCACGTGGGCGTTGGCCCCGCCGAGATACCGGTAGAGAGGCAGGCCCACGCCGGCCGCCGCCGCTCGAGCAGTCGCCATCGAGACCCCGAGCACGGCGTTGGCCCCGAGCCGCGCCTTCGAGTCGGTGCCGTCGAGATCGACGAGGGCGGTGTCGAGCCCACGCTGGTCGGCGCCGTCGAGGCCGACGACGGCTGCGGCGATCTCGCCGTTCACACTCGCCACCGCCCCGAGCACACCTTTGCCGCCGTAGCGGCTCCCGCCATCTCGCCGCTCGGTCGCCTCGAACGTGCCCGTCGACGCCCCCGAGGGAACGATGGCCCGCCCGGCGGCGCCCGACGACAGCTCGACCTCGACCTCGACCGTCGGGTTACCGCGCGAGTCGAGGACCTCTCTGCCCGCGACATGCTGGATTCGGCTCACACCAGTGTGGCTCCTGTGGTTGTTGTTGAAGAAGTTACCTCTTGTGGCACCTAGATCGGGGACGATCAGGCCCGATCCGGGCCATCGGCCCCGGATCTGGACGCCTCGTCCCAGAGGGCGCGGCGGCCGACATCGTCCAGGCGGGAGAGGTCGATGCGCCGCTCGGCAGCCAGGCGCTCGGCGGCCACCACCGTGTCGCGGAATCGGACCGTGGCTCTTCGCAGGCCGGCCTCGGGGTCCTGGCCGAGGTGGCGGGCCAGCCCCACCACGGCGAAGAGCAGATCGGCCAATCGCTCCTCGTTGTCGGGCCCAGCCAGGGCGGAAAGGTCGTCCTGGGCCGCACGGCGGACGGCGTCGCCCGGGGTCCAGTCGAAGCCGAGGGTGGCCGCCTTGCGCTGCACCTTGTGGGCGTGGAGCAGGGAAGGGAGGGCCCGGGGGATCCCGTCCATCACGCTCTGGCGACCCTTCTCCTGCTTCTTGATCTGCTCCCAGTTGGCCATCACAACGTCGGGCGTCTCCGCTTCGACCGTCCCGAACACGTGTGGGTGACGGTGGACCAGCTTGTCGTGCACCCCCCGGGCCACGTCGGCCAGGCCGAACTGGCCCGCCTCGGCCGCCAGCACGCTGTGGAAATAGACCTGGAACAGCAGGTCCCCGAGCTCCTCCTCGAGGTGCTGGTACGCGGCCGGGCCCGAGTCCAGGGCCTCGATCGCCTCCAGCACCTCGTAGGTCTCCTCGAGGAGGTGCCGGGTGAGCGAGGCGTGGGTCTGCTGACGGTCCCACGGACAGCGCTGCCGCAGCGTCCGCACCAGCTCCTCGAGCCGGACCAGGTCGGCCGCCACGGGCTCGGCCAGATGGGGCACGAACAGCGTCGTGAGGTGGTCGGCCTCGACCGATCGGTCGAGGTCGGCCCATTCGACATCGAGGACAGCCTCGTCCGCCAGCCCGAGGCGCTGCAGTACGGTGACCGCTTCGTCGGGTGGGTGATCGACGCCCAGCTTGATCTCCGAGAGAACCTGGCGGCTCCAGCACTGGCCGACCAGCAGCGGGCCGCGCTCGCCAGCGGCCTGGACAGCGAACGACGGCCCGTCGACCAGGCGGACGCCCGAGTCCAGGGGGTCGATGCCGAGGCGGTCCCACGCCAGGTCGAGAAAGGAGAGAGCTGGAAGCACCTCCAGCTCGACCCGCGGGTCGTCCCGCAGGAGCTCAACCGTCCGCTCCGACACCAGGGGCGACCCCGGCACGGCGTAGACGACCTCGCCGTGTGCGGTCGCCGCCTCGACCAGCTCCTCCACGATGCCGGCGTACACGTCCTCGAACGAAGCGGTCAGGTCGTACAGATCATCGAACGAGCGGAAGTCGTGCACCGCGACCGCAGCCGGGTGGCGCGCCGTTCGGAGATAACAATGGCGGGCCCGCTCGATGGCCGTGCGGGTCGCCGCGGTGATGAGCTCGGGCCCGGCCGGGCCCAGCCCGACCACCACCACCCGAGGCGTCACCGCGAGGTCGAGCCGGTGGCGGACGGCGGAGTGCCCGCCCCGCCCACCGAGGTGCTGCCGTTGGCGGGGACGAAGTTGAGCGTCGACGACGGCGGCGACGACGGCGGCACGATCCCGGTCTGGTTGCCGCGGATCTCATAGGTGCCGTAGCGAGGATTGATGCTCACGCTGGCACGGGATTCGTCGCGCTGCAGGGTGTTGGTCAGCGCCGTCTGGGCGTTGGCCAGGAGCGCCGCCCGGATCTGAGGCTGCGCCTGAGTCAGGGACAGGGGCTGGCGGCTCGTCACCTCGATGAGGTGCCAGCCGAACTGGGTCTGGACGGGCTGGCTCAGCTGCCCGGTGGGTAGGGCGTCGACGGCCTGCTCGAACCCGGTCACGAAGCGTCCGGTGGGTCCGCACCCCAGCTGCCCACCGCTGGCCGCGCTGGCCTGATCCTGCGACTGGGTCTGGGCGACTTGGGCGAACGGCGCCCCGGCCACGATCTGGGCCCGCAGGGCAGCCGCATCGGCCTGGGTCGAGACCAGGATCTCGCTGACGCACTGCTGGACGAAGCCCTGCTGGTGCGTGGCGTAGTACTGGGCCATGGCCGCCGGGCTGATGTCGACGTGGGCCAGCCGCGCCTCGAGGGCTGTCACCTCGGCCGAGTGTCGGATCAGGCTGTTCTGGTAGGACGCCGGCAGGCCACCGAGGATGCTGGTCCCGCCCAGGGCGCTCGCCGTGTCGGCCCGGGCCAGGCTGAGGTCCTGGGCGCTGATCGTGATCCCGCGGCGCACGGCCTCCTGGTGGACGAGCTGGAAGACGATCTGGCGATTGAGGACCTGGGCCACGAACGTGCTGTCGAAGCTGTCCTGGCCCGCGCCGGTGACCTGGCTCTGGCTCTGGATCTGGCTGAGGTAGGCGGGGTCGCTCCGTATCGCCACCAGCTCGGCGTTGATGTCCCCCTGGCTGATGGTGGCGCCGTTCACCTTGGCCGCATAAGGGGCGGTGGCGTTGCAACCGGCGCCGGCGAGGGCGAGCACGCCGACTGCGAGGACGAAGACCTTGCGCACGGTCTCGGGATGCTATCGGCTACCCGCCACCTGTTGATCAGCGGGCGGCCCGTCACCGGCGCCGCCCTCGCTGCCGTGCGGAACGAGCTCGCCCAGCAGCTCGACCAGCGCTCCCGGCACGTCGACCCCGTTGGGAAGCGGCACCACTACCTGCTCCAGGTCCTCCTTGTAGACCGACCCGGGGTGGCGGCGCCGGAGACCCACCTGGGTGCTGGCCTTGAGCGAGACCGGGGAGAGGCGGGCAACCGCCTGCCCTCCGCTGAGGCCGCCCCGGCGCGCCGGCGTCACCGTGATCTCGCGCACACCCGACCGGACGCATTCGGCCCGCAGCCGGCCCACGGCCAGCAGGGCCTCGGCCGGTGGCGGCAGCGGCCCGTAGCGGTCGAGCCACTCTGTGCGTATGTCCTCCACTTCGGTGGGCGTGGTGACCGCTGCGAGCCGGCGGTAGGCCTCGAGGCGCAGGTCCTCACGGGCGACGTAGTCGCTCGTGAGGTGGGCGTCCACGGCCAGATCGAGCTTGATCTGGGCGGGCTCGCGCCGGACCTCGCCCTTCAGGTCGGACACCGCCTCGCTGACCATCTGCACGTAGAGGTCGTAGCCGACGGCGGCGATGTGGCCCGACTGGTCCGACCCGAGGAGGTTGCCCGCGCCGCGGATCTCCAGGTCCCGCATGGCGATCTTGAAGCCCGATCCCAGCTCGGTGTGCTCGCCGATGGTGCGCAGGCGCTCGTAGGCCTCCTCGGTGAGGGTCCGCTCGGGAGGAAAGAAGAGGTAGGCGTAGGCCCGCTGCCCGGCCCGGCCGACTCGGCCGCGGAGCTGGTGGAGCTGACCGAGTCCGAGGCGGTCAGCCCGGTCGACGACGAGCGTATTGACGGTCGGCATGTCGATGCCGGATTCGATGATCGTCGTGCACACCAGGACGTCGTAGCGACCCTCCCAGAAGTCCAGCACCACCTTCTCCAGACTGCCCTCGTCCATCTGGCCGTGGGCGACGGCGATGCGCGCCTCCGGTACGAGGCGGCGCAACCGGGTGGCGGTGGCCTCGATGTCGTGCACGAGGTTGTGCACGAAGAAGACCTGACCCTCGCGCAGCAGCTCACGCCGGATGGCCTCGCTCACGGCCCGCTCGTCGAGCTCGCCCACGTAGGTGAGGATCGGCAACCGCTCCACCGGGGGGGTGTTGATGAGACTGAGATCGCGAATGCCGGTGAGGCTCATCTCCAGGGTGCGGGGGATGGGCGTGGCCGTGAGCGTCAGCACGTCGATGCCCGTGCTGAGAGCCTTGATGGCCTCTTTGTGCGACACGCCGAATCGCTGCTCTTCGTCGACCACCAGCAGGCCGAGGTTCTTGAACTTGATGTCTGCGCTGAGGAGCCGGTGGGTGCCGATGACGAGATCGACCGATCCGTCGGCCAGCCCGTCGACCACCTGGCGGGCCTGGGCCGTGGTGAGGAAGCGCGACAGGACCTCGACCCGCACCGGGTAGGGAGCAAGGCGGTCGGAGAAGGTCTGGAAGTGCTGCTGGGCCAGCAGCGTCGTCGGCACCAGGACGGCGGCCTGCCTGCCCTCCTGCACGGCCTTGAAGACGGCGCGGATGGCGACCTCGGTCTTGCCGAAGCCCACGTCCCCACAAACCAGCCGGTCCATCGGAACCGGCTCCTCCATGTCGGCCTTCACGTCGACGATGGCTCGGGCCTGGTCCGGGGTCTCGGCGTACGGGAACGCCTCCTCCAGCTCCTGCTGCCAGGGCGAGTCGGGGCCGAAGTCGTGACCGGGCGCGGTGATCCTCGCCCGGTACAAGGCGACGAGCTCCTCGGCGATCTCGCGGACCGAGGCCCGCACCCGGGCCTTGGTGCGCTGCCACTCGGAGCCGCCGAGGCGGTGCAGGGTCGGCGTCTCCCCACCGGTGTAGGGCGTGATGGCGTCGATCTGATCCGACGGCACGTAGAGCTTGTCGCCACCGCGGTACTCGAGGAGGAGGTAGTCGCGCTCACCACCGCCGATGGCGCGGCGCACCATCCCCGCGTAGCGGGCCACGCCGTGCTGGTGGTGGACCACGTAGGCGCCGGGCGCGAGGTCGTCGAAGAAGCCTTCCTGGGGCCGGGCCCGAGGGCGGGCCTGCCGGTGGGCGCGGCGTCTGCCGGTGACGTCGGCCTCGGCCAGCACCGCCACCTTGGCCGAGGGCAGGACGAACCCGCCGTCGAGGGGCTGGACGACGATCCGCACCCCGGGAGCGGCGAGGTCTGACGGACTCCCGTCCAGCATGGGCGCGGCCAAGCCCTCCTCGCCGAGGATCGATGCCACACGCCGTGCGCTTCCCTCGCCCTCCGCGCAGACCGTGACCGAGTACCCGTCACGGACGAGCCCACCGAGCTGCTTGGCCAGGCGGGAGGCGTCGGCCACCACGGGGTCCCAGCCGGTGGCGGCGATCCTCGGCGTCGCCGGTGCCTCGGGCGCCGAGGTGACCGACAGGACCGGCGCCGCGGTGTGGGCCAGCAGTCGCTCGAAGGGAAGATGCAGCCGGGGGAACGCTCCAGCGGCGCCGTCGCCTGGGGGCTCAGCGCTGTCGGTCGCCCCCCAAGTCTGGGCCAACGTGGCCGCCAGGGCCACCTCCTCCTCTATCAGCTCGGTCGCCCGGTCGCGCATCCGCCGGGGATCCACCAGCACGACCTGGCCCGAAGGCCCGATGAGGTCGCCGAGGAGATGCTCCTCGCCCGCCAGCCAGGGCAGCCATGACTCCATGCCGTCGAACACGAGGCCCTCGGCCAGGCGTTCCCACTGGTCTCTCCCCCAGGGCTGCTGGCCGACGAGAAGGCGGGCCCGGTCGCGAACCGCGGCGGTGGGGAGGAGCTCGCGACAGGCGAAGATCTCCACCCGCTCGAGATCCGCCATCGACCGCTGGTCGTTCACGTCGAATGCAGTGAGACGGTCGACCTCGTCCCCCCACAGGTCGATGCGCACCGGGTCGTCGGCGGTCGAGGGGAACACGTCCACGATGCCGCCTCTGACGGCCACCTCGCCGCGGTGCTCGACCTGGTA
This sequence comes from Acidimicrobiales bacterium, assembly GCA_036491125.1. NCBI lineage: Bacteria > Bacillati > Actinomycetota > Acidimicrobiia > Acidimicrobiales > Acidimicrobiales bacterium. The sequence goes on from DASXCO010000098.1 coordinate 10,743, forward strand.
CTCCCGGCGGTAGCCGGCGTGGGACAGGCGCTCGACCAGGTCGTCGGCGTCGAGGACGTCGCCGGCGGCGACCACGATCGGCTCGGCGTCCTCGACCCGGGCACCCAGCCGCTGGATGAGCGCCCGCACGGGGGCCACGATCAGGCGGGCGCCCGCAGCCGTGCCGTCGCCGGCGTGGCGCAACCGCCACATGGCCCGGAGCCGCCGGCCCATCGTCTCCACGCTGGGGCTGACCCGCTCGAAGGGCAGCGTCTCCCACGCCGGGAAGGTCTCGACCGCGTCGGGATCGGCGTAGGCCCGAAGGTCGAAGGCGAGTCGCTCGGCGACGGTGCCGGTGGGCACGGCCACCAGCACCGGGTGGCGCTCGCTCAGCTGCGCCAGGCCGGCCAGCGCGAACGCCCGCGCCGGCTCCGGAACGGCCACCACGGCACCGGGCGCGCCGAGCACGTCGACGAGCGCGTCCTCATGGCGGAGCAATCCAGGCAGCGAGCGCAGGCTCACCGGGTCAGGCTACCGGCGACGCCGTCGACGGCCGGCTGAGCTCAGGCCTCCTCGCGGCGACCGTTGAAGCGGCGCATCGCCGCCTCGGTGCCCTCACCGAGGATCATCTCGACGGCGTCGGCCGCTTCCTGCACGGCCACGTCCAGCTCGGCCCGCTCCGCCCGCCGGGGCGGGCCGAGGACGTGATCGACTCCTTCGCGGCGCCCGGCCGGCTTCCCGATCCCGATGCGCACCCGGGCGAAGCCGGCGTCGTGGAGGTGGGACTGGATCGACCTGAGCCCGTTGTGCCCCGCCGTGCCCCCGCCCAGCTTGACCCTGATCCGGCCGACCGGCAGGTCGAGCTCGTCGTGGACGACCACCAGCCGTCCTAGGTCGTGGACGCCGTACCGGCGAACGAGACCCGCCACCGCCACTCCCGACTCGTTGACGTAGGTCTGCGGGAAGGCCAGCGCCAGCCGCCGGTCGTCGACCCGGACCTCGGCGGTGAGCGACTGCGAGCCGCGGGTCAGCCGCAGGCGGCCGCCGTGGCGCTCGGCCAGGAGGGATACGACATCGGCGCCGAGGTTGTGGCGGGTGTGGCCGAACTCGGAGCCGGGATTGCCGAGCCCCACCGCCAGGAGGTCGGCGGGCGTACCGGTCCGGGGACGGAGCAGGGCCTAGCCCTCGCCGCCCTGCTCGCCCTCGGCCCTGCCTCCTTCACCGCCCGAGCCTGCAGCTTCCCCGGCAGCGGTGTCGGCCGCGGCTGCGCCCTCGCCCTCGACCGGCTCGGCACCCTCCTCGGCGACCCCCTCCTCGCCCTCGGGCACCAGGTCGGCCTCGCTCACCTGCGGCGCCTGACCCACCACCACGGGAGCCTCGGGATCCACCTCGGTCGTCACCCCGGTCGGGAGCCCGAGCTCGGCCACCCGGATCGTCTGGCCGATCGTCAGCCCGCTGATGTCGACCTCGACCACGTTGGGAATGCGGCCGGGGACGGCGTGGACGGCGATGTTGAACAGCTGGTGGTCCACGTGGCCGTCGTCGCGATGAACCAGGGTGGCCTCGCCCACCAGCACGATGGGCACCTCGGCCGTCACGACCTCGTCCCGGCGCACGATCTGGAAGTCGACGTGGGCCACCGTGCCCCGCACGGGGTGACGCTGCACCACCTTGGCCATGGTCAGGTGGGTCGAGCCGTCCACCTCGAGCGCCAGCAGGGCATTGAGCCCCGCGTCGGTGGTCAACGCGGTCCTCAGGTCCTTGGCATCGACGGCGACCGGCAGCGGGTCGACGCCGTGTCCGTAGACGACGGCAGGGACCATGCCGGCCGACCTGAGACGGCGGGACTCTGCCGAGCCGACGGGTCGGCCGGCTTCGGCGGCAATGGGGATCTCGGCCATGCGAACGCGCTCCTGCCCGGGAAAAAGGTGCACCGGGCAGCGGTGAGTCTAGGCCATGGACGGTCGCCGCAGCACCAGCTCCGTCCAGGCCCGGCTACGTCTGGTTCTCGCCCCCGAAGATCTCCGACACCGAGGTGTCCTCGAACACGGCGTCGATGGCGTCGGCGATGATCTTGGCCACCGAGAGGACCTCGATCTTGTCGATCCGGCGATCCTCGGCCAGGGGAAGGGTGTTGGTCACGATCACCCGGGCCAGCGGTGACGCCTTGAGCCGGTCGAGGGCGGGGTCCGACAGCACGCCGTGGGTCGCCATGGCCCATACCTCGGCCGCGCCGCGGTCGACGAGCAGCTCGGCGGCGGCGCACACCGTGCCCGCGGTGTCGATGATGTCGTCGATGAGCACGCAGCGGCGACCGGCCACCGGACCCACCACGTCCATCGCCTCGACCTCGTTGGCTGTCTCCTTGGCTCGCCGTTTGCGCACCATGGCCAGGTCGCCGTCGAGGCGCTGGGCGAACCGCTCCGCCACCTTCACCCGGCCGGCATCCGGCGCCACGATCACCATGCCGGCCGTACCCTCCCGTCGGAGGTAGTCGGCTAGCACCGGCATCGCCGTGAGATGGTCGACCGGCCCATCGAAGAACCCCTGGATCTGGCCGGAGTGCAGGTCGACGCTCACCACCCGGTCGACACCGGCGACCCGCAGCATGTCAGCGACCAGCTTCGCCGTGATCGGCTCCCGGCCCGACGCCTTGCGGTCCTGGCGGGAGTAGCCGTAGTAGGGGCACACCGCGGTGATGCGCTTCGCCGACGCCCGCTTGGCGGCGTCGATCATGATCAGCTGTTCGACGATCGAGTCGTTGACCGGGCCGCTGTGGGTCTGGATGATGAAGACGTCGGTCCCTCGCACCGACTCGCCGAAGCGACAGTGGATCTCGCCGTCGGCGAACTCCAGCAGGTTCGCCTCGCCCAGGTCCATCCCTAGATGCGCTGCGATCTCCTCGGCCAGCGCCAGGTGCGACCGACCGGCGTAGAGCTGCAGTCGCTTCCTCGGTACCAACTCCATCAGATCAGCCCCCGTCTTCGTCTTCCCCGCCCCGGAAGAATGGCCCGGTGAGTGTGCCCGGCGCCAGCCGACAGCCGGGCTCCAGCACAGCGTAGGGCCCCACGCGTGCGTCGGCTCCGACGTCGGCCTGTCGGGCCACGCTGTGCTCCACGACGGAACCCTCGCCGACACGACAATCCACCAGGCGCGTGTCGGGGCCGACGGATGCGCCGGTGGCGACGGCCGTCGACCCTTGCAGGATGGTGCCCGGGAACAGCGTGACGTCCGCGGCGAGCTCGACCGAGGCGTCGATGTAGGTGCGCTCGGGATCGTGCATGGTGACGCCCCGGCGCATCCAACGCTCGTTCGTACGGTCACGCAGCTCGGCCTCGGCCACGGCCAGCTGGGCCCGGTCGTTCACCCCGGCGGCTTCCATGGGGTCGGCCACGACGAGCGAGGAGATCTGGTAGCCGGCGTCGTGCAGCACTGCGACCGTGTCGGTCAGGTAGTACTCGCCGTTGGCGTTCTCAGGGCTCAGACGGCGCAGGGCGGGGGCAAGCACGCTGCGGCGGAAGCAGTAGACCGACGTGTTGACCTCGTCGACCGCCCGCTCCTCCTCGGTGGCGTCGCCTTCCTCCACCACGCGCGCGATCCGGCCGTCCTTGTCCCTCACCAGACGTCCGTAACCCGTGGGGTCCTCCAGGCGGGCCACCAGCAGGCTGGCCGCGGCGTCACTGGCCCGGTGGGTCCGGACGAGGGCGGCGAGGGTCGGGGGCCGGAGCAACGGTGCGTCACCCGGGAGGACGACCACGTCTCCGTCCTCCTGCTCGTCGTCCGGGTTGTCCGGAAAGCCCGTCAGACCCACCGCCGCGGCATCGCCCGTGCCCCGCTGCACATGCTGTTCCACGAACTCCAGGCTGAACGCGGGAGGTGCGCCCTCCTGTACCGCCTTGGTCACTCCCTCGGCGCCGTGGCCCACGACCACGACCACCCGCCGGATCGGGAGCTCGGCCAGGGCGTCGAGGACGCGGAGCACCATGGGTCGACCGCACAGGAGGTGGAGGGGCTTGGGTTGGGCGGACCGCATCCGCGTGCCCTCACCCGCCGCCAGCACCAGGGCCGACAAGGGCCGGGACCCCTTCGACGATCTCATCGGCTCACCTCCACGCGCCCCTCAAGACCGTATCGGTCACCTGCGCCCACTCCTGCAGGCTACGCCCGGCGTCTCGCGGGGAGGGGGACGTGCGGTCGCCGGCACTGTCATCGCCCCTGCGTAGCCTGGACCAGCAGTGGCACTCGGCGCGTACCCCGGCTCGTTCAATCCCCCGACCGTCGCCCACCTGGCCATCGCCGAGGCGGCGCGGCTGCATTGCGGGCTCGAGCGGGTCGACCTCGTGGTATCCCGGTCGCCGCTCGGCAAGGAGCCTCACGACCTTGCCCGGTTGGAGGACCGGCTCGCCGTGCTGGAGACGATCGCGGCGCACCGGCCGTGGCTCGGTGTCCGGGTGACCGACGCCCGCCTGCTGGCCGATGTGGCCGAGGGTTACGACGTGCTCATCGTCGGCGGTGACAAGTGGGCCCAACTCGTCGACCCCGTGTGGTACGGAGGTTCGGAGGCGGCGCGCGACGAGGCGGTGGCCCGCATTCGTCGGATCGTCGTGGCGCCCCGCAGCGCCCATGACCTCACCGGCTACGAGGTGCTCGAGCTGGACGACGTCCACCTGGACGTGTCGGCCACGGCGGCGAGGGCCGGTCGGACCGACTGGATGGCCGCCGAGGCGGCGGAGTTCGACGCGCGCACCGGGGCGTGGAGCGACGCCGAGCGCTACCGTCGCTGGCTTCGGGCCGACGCTGGCGTCGAAGAACGACCGTGACCGCTTCCGCCGAGCGTGCGAACCTGCTCGAGGAACGCATCGGCGACCACTTCGCCGCGCACGGGTACCTGGTCCGCCGCAATGCGTATCTGGATGGGCGGTCGGGCGGCAGGCACGAGGTCGACGTGCTGGCCGAGAAGTCCGACCCGCTGACGACGTTCCGCCTTGCCGTCGAGTGCAAGGCGTGGCAGGCACCCATCGAGAAGGACGCGGTGTCGAAGCTGAGCTACGTGCTCACCGACCTGGGGCTCAACAAGGGCATCATCGTGGCGCTCCACGGCTGGCGCTCCGGTGCCGAGCAGGCCGCGGTAGAGCTCGGGATCGACCTGTGGGGGCCGGCTGAGCTGCACCGGCTGCTCGGGGACGCGGCGGCGCGCCAGCTCGACGTGGGAACGCCGGCCCGGTTGGCGCGCGGCGTCCCCTTCGCCGCACCCGAGGAACGCGCGCTGACGCGGGCGCGCCTGCAGGGAAAAGGTCGGTTCGGCATCCGCACGGTGGAGCAGCTCGTGTGGTTCAAGCCGGTGTGGGTCCCCACCTACGTCGTCGACCTGAGCATCACCTCGCTGGAGGTCCGCTGGGGCAAGGAGCGGTTCGTCACAACCACCGTCACCAACACCTACGAGGCCGTGTCGGGCACCTTTCTGGGCCCGGCGTCGGACGCGGACGGCGATGTCGTCGACATCGACCTCTCCGGAGGGGCCATCAAGCCCGGCGTGCGGGACACCAAGGTGGCGAGCGAGATCCGCCGCGCGTTCGAGCGGTGGGCCGAGGTGCAGCAGGATGCAGCCAAGCTCCGCCACGCCACCGTGCTGGAGGCCCTCGGCGTCCCCGTGCCGTGCCGGCGCGTCACGGTGGACGGCTGTTCCCTGGTCTACATGCCCACCTACGTCGGTTGGCTCCACGCGGGCGCCCATGACCGCGTCGTCGCCGTCGACGGCGTCTCGGGGTCCGTGTCGGCGCCCATGTCGGCCCTTCTCACCTCACACCTCAGTCACGTGCGCAGCTCGCTGCTCGAGGACGCGCCGGACTGATCGAGCCTCTCAGGGCTCGGGGACCCCGATGGGGTTCGGTACGGGCACGCCGCCGGCGCTGACGACGCCGCGGGCGATGGGTCGCAGGAGCTCGGCCAGGCGTTCGGCTCGGCGCTCGCCGAGCCGGCTCCAGGGCGTTTCGGCCAGCCGGTCGGTGCGGTCCTCGATCGCAGCGCGGGTGCCGCGGCCTTCGTCGGTCAGTTGGTGCTGCCCGTCGAGCCAGCCGCGGGCGATCAGCTGATCGGCGGCGGTCTTCCAGTCGTCGTCCGTCCATCCTCGGTTGGGCTGCAGCACATCACGGGAGACCCGCCCGGTCCCGGCCAGGGTGAGGTGCGCCTGGCACCCGTCCACTCCGGCGGCCATCAGGGCAGCCACGTGCCCGTCGCCGCGGTGCTCTCGCAGGCAGGTGGTCGCCTGCCACAACACCATGTGCGGCTCGTCGGGCCAGGCCAGCTCGGCGTTGGCCGCGTAGAGGGGGCGCCCTGGGACGTCAGCCTCCATCGCCGCGGCCTGTGCCAGGTCGGCGGCCTCGGACAAGGCGGGGCTGCCAATTTCGTCGGGAATCAGGCGGCGCAGGGCGTGATCCACGGCGCCTAGGCGGGCATCCAGGACGGCGCCGGGGCTGGCGAAGGACCAAGCATCAGGGATGGCGCGGCGGACCATGTCGGCCTTGAAGTTGTAGAAGGTCGCCACGACGATCCCGGGACCGACCGCGCCCATGGGCGCGCTGCGGCCCGCGAAGTAGCCCATCCAGAAGCCTCGCAGGCCCGCCTCGTCATAGCGGGCCCGCGCCTCCGGCGCGAAGTACAGGACCGAGTGGTACGGCTCGAACAGCCCCCACAGCCGGCGGCTCACCCCACCGCCGCTGCTCAGTGCTTCACCCGCACGCAGAGGAGGGCGATGTCGTCGGCCCGCTGGTCCTCGCCAAGGATGTAGGCCAGCACCATGTTGATGAGCTGACGCGGATCGGCGTGTGATTGGGCGGCCGCCAGCTGGCCCAGGCGATCGAGACCCTCGCTCACCAGGCCGCCGCGCTCCTGAATGAGACCGTCGGTGTAGAAGAGGACCGTCGAGTCGGGACCGAGCTCGATCTCGCCTTCCGAGTACGAGAGCCCACCCATGGCTCCGACGAGCACCGAGCTCGGCTCCTCCAGATAGGTCGCGGTCGGCCCTGGCCCGAGGATCAGCGGCGGCAGATGTCCGGCGTTGCTCCAGCAGAGCCGGCGCGTCGTCGGCTCGTAGATGCTGTAGATGAGGGTCGCCATATGGTCGGCCTCGAGACCGCGCGCCAGCTCGTCCACGTAGTTGACCACCTCCGCGGGCCGGCTTCCCATCCAGGCGTAGGCCCTGACCGCGGTGCGCAGCGAGGCCATGATGCTCGACGCCCGCAGATCGTGGCCGATCACGTCGCCGATGACCAGACCCACGCGACCGTCGGAGAAGGGGATCACGTCGTACCAGTCGCCGCCGACGTCGGTTCCGGTGGCGGGTAGGTAGCGGGCGGCCACGTCGAGTCCGGGAACCTGCGCCAGCCGTTCCGGGACGAGGACCTGCTCGAAGGCCTTCGCCACGTTGCGGGCCCGCTGGTAGAGCTGGGCGTTCTCCAGGGCCAGGCCGGCCTTTCGCCCGAGATCGATGGCCACCGCCAGACCGGCGTCGTCGAGGCGCCGGCCCGACTCGGCCGACACCACCGTCAGGGCACCCAGCACCCGCGCCCTCCCGCGCAGCGGAACCACGACGGCCGATTTCATATCCATGGCCCGGAAGATCTCGAGCTGCTCGGAGCTGGCCGCGCTGGTCGCCAGGAGCTCGTCGGTGACGGCCCGGAACAGGCGCGGCTCCCCACCCTTGAGCACCGCGGCCACGGGCGACGTGCTCGCCAGCCCGGGAGAGGCGTCGAGGTCGAGATCGCTGTCCACCCACGCCGTCCCGACCGGATCGCGATGGGCGGCGGCGGCGGCGGTGCGCACGCCACCCGCTTCGTCCATGACGTGGACTCCGCACCAGTCCCCCAGCACCGGTACCACCAGGCGGGCCAGGCGGTACAGCGCGGTGTCGGGATCCAGCGTCTCGGTCAGCACCGAGCTGGCGTCGGCCAGCAGGGTCAGCCGGGCCAGCAGGGCATCGTTGTCCGTTTCGCCCCCCACCATCTCCTCGATTCGATCGCCGCCGCCCTCGAGACGGCCAGTATCGGCCACCTCTTAACATCTTCGAGATCGGCGGACATTGTCCTGCTCGCGGGAGGACCCTGTACCGCTATGGGCCGGTTAACCCTCGCACGCGAAGGGTATGTTCTTGCTAGCTGGCGAGTGGGCACTGGGGGTTGGGTGCGCCAAGCCGAGGGATCGGCTTGGCCACCCAACGCGACGCCGGACGGGTGTGGTGAACCATGGGCCGCGATTTCACTCAGATAGGTGACCCCTCGTCCCCTTCTCATCGCGAGCCGACCCGTCTACCGTGAGAAGCGACCGCGGCGGCTCCCCCCTCGTGGTCATAGAGAACGGCCGGGGACCCCGGATGACAGGCGAGGGCCCGGGGTCTCCGAGCCGTCCTTTATCCTCGGCCTCGGGGTGTGCGCGCCGTTTGGGAGGGTCTGCGCTAGTTGGGCGAGGGCGCCGAGGGCGGATGGGTGATGGTGATGATCCCCGTCAGCCCGCTCAGCTCCAGGACCTTGAACACGTTGTCGCGCGGCGAGTCGAGGGTGAGGTGCCCGCCGCGCTCCTCGAGGGCGAAATGCGTCTGCGCCAGCACGGCGATGCCGGTCGACTCCATGAACGCGGTGTCTCCCAGACCGACCACCACATCTCCGCCGGCAGCGACGAGCCCGGCGAGGACGTCGCTCAGGCGAGGCGCCGTGAAGATGTCGAGCTCTCCCCTGACGCTCACCATCGACGTGCCATCATCTTCTGAGACAACCACGCCGAACTCGGGCGCACCGTGCATGGGTCCCTCCCTCGTGGCTAGTTGCGTACCACGGCGACGGTGTCCTGACAAGGGGCGCCGGACCCGGCTCTAGCGGTGATGGCAGAGCGTCGGCGCTGCTTGCTCAGCGCCACGACGGGAACTTGTCGACCCCCGACGCCAGCGGCGGGACGTCCCGAGGAGCTTGCGCCGAATGCCGCTCGTACCGGACGGGATGGCCCATTACGGGCTCGCCCCCGCGACCATCCGCGACGGTGCCCCGCTGCCGGAACAGCTCGGCGCCGAGCATCTCCTTCTGCGAGAGCACGGGGGCCACAGGCACGCCCGCCTCGACGAGGGCGGCGACGACCTCGTCGCGCCGACTGCTGGCGATGGCCTTCACGATGCGCTCGTTCAGCTGCTTGCCGAGCGTCACGCGCTCTGCGAACCCCAGTGATGCCGCGTCGTCGAGACCGAGGGCGCGGACGAGGTTGCTCCACGCGCCGTCCTCACTGAGGACACCGAGGGCGATCCAGCCACCGTCGGCCGTGGCGAAGGTCCCGTAGCCGGGCAGGTCGCCGAGGGACTGACCGTCGGACATGACGAGGGGCGGGAGGGCCCCGGTCCACGTGGCGAGGATGTCGGTCATCGACACGTCGATGCGCTCACCCTCCCCTCGGCGTTCGCGCCGCACCAACGCGGCGCTGATGGCGAGGGCGGCGTAGGAGCCGCCGGCCAGGTCGGCGATCGGCGGGCGACCGACGACGGGACCATCGTCGCCGCCGGACCGGGGCTCGACCACCCCGGCCCAGGCCTGATAGTTCAGGTCATGGCCGGGAAGGAGACGCAGCGGGCCGTCCTGCCCGTAGCCCGACACCGAGCAGTAGACCACCGACGGGTTCCTCGCCCGCACCGCCGAGTCGCCGACTCCGAGGCGGTCGACCACGCCGGGACGAAATCCCTCGACGACGACGTCCGCCGAGGCCGCCCGCTCGAGCACCGCGTCGCGTGAATACGCGTCCTTGAGGTCGACCGCCACCGCCCGCTTGCCGGCGTTGAGCACGGCGAAGAGCGTCGGGAAGACGCGCATCGGGTCCCCGCCCGGCGGCTCCACCTTCACGACTTCGGCCCCCAGCTCGACGAGCAGCTGGGTGGCGTAGGGGCCAGGTCGCCAGATGCTGAGATCGAGGACGCGGATCCCGTCGAGGAGCGGGCCCCCGCGCCCGGGCCCTGGTTGGCTCGCTGGGCTGCTCGTCACGCGCTTCGGTCCTCGAAGATCTGGAAGATCCGGCCGAGACTACGCCGCGGTCAGGACAGCAGTGGGAAGCTGCCCGTTCCCCAGACGGAAGATGCCACCGCCCGCTCCACCGCCAGCCCGCTGCTCCCGGCCTTGAGGGCGCTCAGGATCCCTCCGTAGGCGCCGGCCTGCAGCGTCTGGGCCGTGGCCGCCAGGCCCTCGGGCCAGCTCGTGTAGGACTGGACCCCAACGCCGTTGATCGAGTACGAGCCCGACATCCGGCGGGTGGTGTTGAGCGGGTTGTACTTCGCCGGGCTGTTCCAGGCGCCGCCTTCGGCCTGGGCCCACGACACGATGGCCAAGGTGTTCTGCGACGTGACCGTATCGCCGAGCGTCTCCAGCAGGGCGACGGCGAAGTCGTGGGACGTGTTGATCACCATCTGGGCGGGCGAGGTGGTCGTCGTCGGAGCGGGGGCGGGCGAAGTTGTCGGGGGAACAGTGGTCGGGGCCGGCGACGGTGCCGTCCCCGTCGTGGTGACCCGGCCGGGCGCCGCTCCGCCCTCGTCGGGGGTGTGTGGCCCGGTGCTACGCGGGGCGGCGCCCTGGCCCGAGCTGGCCAGGGCCGTGTCCGGCCCGGCGAGAGGCCCGATGGCCGCGGCCTGCGCCGCCCTGAGCCGGGCCACGCCCACGTTGTGGGCGGCGGCGGCAGCGCCGCAGATCATCGCGACCGGGCTCACGGTGGCCACTGCGCTGACTGCCAGGACGGCCATCCGTGGCCTGAGGCCCGAAATCACCTGCTCACAGTTCGCCGTCTGCGGCCGTTGACCCTTTTGTGCACCATTGGCGGGCTGGGCCGGGGCACCGCCCCCACCATGCTCGCCGAGGTATGCAAGGACCTACCTACGCGACGTCGAATTACGCTCGGCTTCAGAGAGCGTGGGAGGGGGCGTGCACATGACCGTGCCGAGCTTTGGTGACGCCGTCGTTGTGCGGGAGGCCGACGCGGAGGTCCTCGGGATGGCCCCGGTGACTGTCCGGCTGCTCGCCGACAGCGACGCCACGGGTGGAGCGTTGAGTGTGATGCGACCGAGGCTCGCGGAGGGCGCCAACGGAGCATTGCCGCACACCCACACCAGGTCGGCCGAGCTGTTCTACGTCCTCGGCGGGACGGTGCAGATCCTCACCGGCGACCAGGTGGTGACGGCCAACGAGGGAGACGTGGCCGTGGTCCCACCCAACATGGCCCACGCCTTTGCGGCCGCGCCCGGCCATGCCGCCGAGCTGTTGATCGTGCTCACGCCCGGCATCGAACGGTTCGGCTACTTCCGGCTGCTCGAGCGGCTCGCCAAGGGGGAAGCCACGGTGGAGGACCTGATGGCGTCACAGGACCTCTACGACAACCACTTTCTGGAGAGCGCGGCCTGGCAGGAGGTTAGGGGGTGAGCCTGCCGGCGAGGCCTCTCAGCTCGCCGTCCTCGTCCCGCCAGGACTCGACGTCGCCGAACCCCGACCGGGCCAGGTCTGGAGCAAGGGCTACGTCCTGCTGGCCACCGATCTCGATGAGGAGCCAACCGCCGGGACGCAACAGGCGGCCGGCTGCCGAGACGACCCGCCGGGCGACATCAAGGCCGTCGGAGCCGCCATCCAGCGCAGCTCCTGGCTCGTAGCGCTGGACGTCGGCGGGCAGGAATCGCAGCTCGCCAGTCGGGACGTATGGCGGCACGGACGTGACCAGATCCAGCGAGTGGTCGGACCGGAGGGGCCGATCGAGGTCCCCGACGATGGCGCAGACGCTGTTGCTCGTGGCGCAGGTGACGGCCGTTGGGTCGACGTCGATGCCGATGACCAACGCGGTCGGCACCTCGACTCGGGTGTGAGCTGCGATCGCGCCGGCGCCGGTGCACAAATCGGCGGCTCGGCCGTGGTCCGACAGCAACCGGCTGGCGCGTCTGGCCAGCTCCTCGCTCTGGATTCGAGGCACATAGACACCCGGCGTGACGTGGACCCACCGGCCACCGAACTCGAGGCCGCCCCTGATCCATGCCAGCGGTTCGCCACGCTCCCGCCGCCTCAGCCAGGCCTCGAGCGCCGGCAGGTCGGGGGCGGTCGCCAGGAGATCGTGCGCCTCCTCCTCGGCTGCGACGCACCCCGCAGTCCGCAAGCGCTCGACAACCTCCGACGGCGCGACATGGCCGGTCATCGACGGTAATATGTGTGGGTCGTTGGAAATGGACTTTGCATGGGGGCGAAGGATCGTAGTGCCGAAGGTGAATGCAGATCTGTCACCGCTGGGGCGGGAGGGCCTGCCCGGGCCGCCTGATGCTGCGTCCTCGCGACTCCGCCCTGAGAGCACCCAGTCGAGGTAGGAGATGCCGTCAAAGCGAACTGACTTCCCCGAAGGTAACCGACTTCTCGATTCCCTACCAGCGGCCGGCAAGGCTGAGCTGGCCCCTCATCTCGAGCCGGTGCGCCTGGAATTGAAAGAGCTGCTCATGGAGCAGGGCAAGCGCATCGACAGCGTGTATTTCCCGCTCACCGCGGTGGCGTCATTGCTCAACTTGGTGCAGGACACCTCGGGCGTCGAGATCGCCACAGTGGGCAACGAAGGACTGGTCGGGCTGTCCGTCTCCTGGGAGATCAACACGCTCAACCCCCAGGAGTTCGTGCAGTGCCAGGTGCCGGGCGACGCCCTGGTGATGGACCCCGAGACCTTCGCCTCCAAGGTCGCTGCGGGAGGAGAGCTCACTTGGCTGGTCCACCGCTACACGCAGGCCTTCGTCACCCAGATCGGACAGCAGGTGGCCTGCAACGGCCTGCACTCGATCGAGGAACGCTGCGCCCGATGGATGCTGCTCACCCATGACCGGGTCGGCTCGGACGAGTTCCCCCTGACCCAGGAGTTCCTGGCCCAGATGCTCGGTGT
>DASXCO010000099.1 GCA_036491125.1 Acidimicrobiales bacterium
CTCGATCCGTCGCGAACCAGCCAACCGACAGGAGGCACATCTCATGCCCAAGGCAGTCGGCATCGACCTCGGCACCACCAACTCCGTCGTCGCCGCCCTCGAGGCAGGCGAGCCCACGGTCATCCCCAATGCCGAGGGATCCCGGACGACCCCCTCCGTGGTGGGGTTCTCCCGCTCGGGCGAGGTCCTCGTCGGGGAGGTGGCCAAGCGCCAGTCGATCACCAACCCTGATCGAACCATCCGCTCGGTGAAGCGGCACATGGGCGACGCCAGTTGGTCGGTCGACATCGACGGGAAGGCGTACGCCCCCCAGGAGATCTCGGCTCGCATCCTGCAAAAGCTCAGGAGAGACGCCGAGTCCTACCTGGGAGACACGGTGACCCAGGCCGTGATCACGACCCCGGCCTACTTCGACGACGCTCAGCGCACGGCCACCAAGGAGGCCGGGCAGATCGCCGGCCTCGAGGTGCTGCGCATCATCAACGAGCCCACCGCGGCGGCGCTGGCCTACGGGCTGGACAAGGAGGGCGAGGACCAGACGATCCTCGTCTTCGACCTCGGTGGCGGCACCTTCGACGTGTCGATCCTCACCATCGGCGAGGGCGTGTTCGAGGTGAAGGCCACCCACGGGGACACCCAGCTCGGCGGTGACGACTGGGATCAGCGGGTGATCGATTGGCTGGTCAAGGAGTTCAAGAACACCGAGGGCGTCGACCTGTCAGCCGACAAGATGGCTTTGCAGCGTCTGAAGGAGGCAGCGGAGAAGGCCAAGATCGAGCTGTCCCAGGTGGCCGAGACGCAGATCAACCTGCCCTTCATCACGGCCACGTCCGATGGCCCCAAGCACCTGGACCTCAAGCTCACGCGGTCACGCTTCCAGGAGCTGACCGCCGACCTGGTCGATCGGTGCCGCGGCCCGTTCGATCAGGCCATCTCCGACGCGGGGCTCTCCAAGGACCGCATCGACCACGTCATTCTGGTGGGCGGCGCCACCCGGATGCCCGCCATCCAGGACCTGGTGAAGGAGCTGACCGGCAAGGACCCCCACAAGGGCGTCAACCCCGACGAGGTCGTGGCGATCGGCGCCGCCGTCCAGGCGGGCGTGCTCAAGGGCGAGGTCAAGGACGTCTTGCTGCTGGACGTAACGCCCCTCAGCTTGGGAATCGAGACCAAGGGCGGGGTCATGACGAAGCTCATCGAGCGCAACACGACCATCCCAACCAAGAGGACCGAGGTGTTCACCACCGCCGAGGACAACCAGCCATCGGTGGAGATCCACGTCCTCCAGGGCGAGCGGGAGATGGCGTCGTACAACAAGACTCTGGGCCAGTTCCAGCTCGTCGACCTGCCCCCGGCCCCTCGCGGGGTCCCCCAGATCGAGGTCACCTTCGACATCGACGCCAACGGCATCGTGCACGTCTCGGCCAAAGACCGGGCCACGGGCAAGGAGCAGTCGATGACGATCACTGGACAGTCCTCGCTCGGCAAGAACGAGATCGACCGTATGGTGCGAGACGCCGACGCTCATGCCGAGGAGGATCGCCGCCGGCGCGAAGAAGCCGACGTGCGGAACACGGCCGACAGCCTCGTCTACCAGACCGAGAAGCTGGTCGGAGATCAGGGTGACAAGATCGCCCCCGACCAGCGGGCAAGTGTCGCTGATCAGCTCAAAGCGCTCAAAGACGCGCTGTCGGGCTCCGACGTGGAGGCGATCCGAAGGGCTACTGACGCCCTCGTCGCCACGTCCCAGGATCTCAGCCGGCAGCTGTTCGAACAGACGGGATCAACACCGGGTAACGGCGCCGCGGGCCAGGCGCCAGATGGTGGTCAGCGGCCATCGGACGACGAGGTCGTCGATGCAGAGATCGTCGACGACCACGAATCGGCATGAGCGAGTCCGATCACCCGCCTGACGGTCCTACCGGGCCCAGGCCGCTCCTACCGGAGGCGGAGCTGGACGAGCCGCCCGAGGCGGACCTGGACGAGCCGGAGCCGGACGAGCTCCGTCGCCTCGCAGCAGAGAGGGACGAGTACCGCGAGACCCTCCTGCGAGTCCAGGCCGACTTCGAGAACTACCGCAAGCGGATGCTGCGACAGCAGACTGCGGCGGTAGAGCGAGCAGCCGAGAACGTCGTGAGCAAGCTGCTGCCCTTGCTCGACGCTCACGAGCTCGCTGCGGCACACCATCCCGAGGTCGCTGGTCCCCTACGGGCGGCGCTCTGGGCGGTACTGCAGAGCGAGGGAGTCGAGCGCATCGAGCCCACCGGCGAGCCCTTCGATCCGACGACCGCCGAGGCGGTGGAGCATGAGGGGGGCGAGGGACCGGAGCTCGTCGCGGAGACGCTGCGACC
The DNA here is from genome assembly GCA_036491125.1 of Acidimicrobiales bacterium. NCBI lineage: Bacteria > Bacillati > Actinomycetota > Acidimicrobiia > Acidimicrobiales > Acidimicrobiales bacterium. The sequence goes on from DASXCO010000099.1 coordinate 2,352, forward strand.
CGGTTACAGGTTCAAAGGCCATGTCTTGCGGCCGGCGCTGGTCAAGGTCCGCAACGGCGAGGTTAGTGCCGAGCGGAGGTGAGCAGCCGTGCCGGTTCAGACCGAGTGGCTGGAAAAGGACTACTACAACGTGCTGGGTGTTCCCGAGGCGGCCAGTCAGGACGAGATCCAGCGCGCGTACCGCCGCCTGGCCCGTCGGCTCCACCCCGACGCCAATCCGGACAACCCCGACGCCGAGGAGCGCTTCAAGGACGTGTCCGCCGCCTACGACGTGATAGGCGACCCCGAAAAGCGCCGTGAGTACGACGAGCTTCGGCGGCAGATGTCCGCGGCATCCGCGTCACGAGCCCGCTCGGGCGACGGCCCCGGAGGGTTCCGGGTGCGGCAGGGCTCGACCGAGGACATGGGCGGCTTCCACGGGTTCGAAGACCTGCTGGAGGACTTGATCGGATCCCAGTTCGGTGGAGAGTCGCGTCGTCCTCGGGCCGAGCAAGGCGCGGACCTGCGGAGTGAGATCGTGCTCAGCCTCGAGGAGGCCGCGCAGGGCGCAACCAGGACCCTCGAGCTGCAGACCGAGGTCGTCTGCTCGACCTGCAAGGGGAGCGGCGCCCGGCCAGGGACCACGCCTCGGACGTGTCCCACCTGCAGGGGTCTGGGGAGCATCGAGGAGAGCCAGGGTCTGTTCTCCATGAGGCGCCCGTGCCCGCGCTGCGGGGGGCGAGGGCAGGTCATCGACGACCCGTGTCCGACCTGCCGCGGCCGCGGAACGGTGACCCGCAAGCGAAAGGTGAAGGTTCGCGTACCACCCGGAGTCGACGATGGTCAGGTCATCCGGGTCGCCGGCCGCGGAAGCGCTGGCCAGAATGGTGCGCCGCCAGGCGACCTCTATGTGACCGTCCACGTCGCTCCCCACGCGATATTCGGACGCTCCGGTCGCAACCTGACGCTCACGCTTCCCGTCAGCTTCCCCGAAGCCGCCCTGGGCGCGGACGTGAAGGTGCCGACCATCGACGGGGACCCGGTGACCTTGCGTCTTCCTCCGGGAACCCAGAGCGGTCGGATCCTCCGAGTTCGCGGGAGGGGCGTTCGGGACCGGAGAGGCCGGGGCGATCTCCTCGTGACCATCCAGGTCGCCGTGCCCGAGCATCTGTCGCCGGAGGAGCAGCGAGCCGTCAAGGACCTGGCGCAGGTGTTGCAGAGCCCCCCTCGAGCTCACCTCGGGGTGTGAGCGGTGAGCGACGCTGATCCCAACCGAGAGCCGTAAGGAGAGCTGACATGGCGATGGCGTTCGATCCCAATCGCTGGACGATCAAGACCCAGGAGGCCTTCCAGGCCGCCGTGGGCCTGGCGCGCGAGCGCAACAACGCCGAGGTCACTCCCGAGCACCTGCTGGCCGCCCTGGTGGGCCAGTCCGAAGGTGTC
>DASXCO010000100.1 GCA_036491125.1 Acidimicrobiales bacterium
GTGGTTCTCCCTGTGAAGGTCGTCGCTGCGCGCGCCGCCCATTCCGCCTCGCCGATCGCGCCCGGCTCGGCCGGGAGGTAATGGGTGAGGATGAGCTCGTTGACGCGTGCACGCTTGGCCACGCCTCCGACTTCCGTGACATCGGTGTGGAGTCCGGCCATCCGCTCCAGCTCGGCGCCCGTCGTCCCGTGGCGCTCGAGGTAGCCGAGGTCAGCGACGGAGTGGACCAGGATGTCCGCCTCCTGGGCGAGGGCGACGAGATCGTCGTTGACCGTGGTGTCGCCGGAGAACACGACGGAGCCGTCCGCAGTGTCGAAGCGGTAGGCCAGCGCCGGGACCGCGTGGCCGTGGGTGACGGCGATCGCGGTGACCCGCACGCCACCACCGTCCATAACGACGACCGGCTCCTGGGCCTCACCGTCAGCCGGTGTCGGGACCGGGATGTCGATGGCCCGGACGAGCTCCCCGGCATCGGGCATTCGCGCGTCGAGTGGCATGACGTTCAGGTGGTAGGCGTAGCCGGCCAGGATGCTCTGCACCAGGTCCGTCGTCCCGGGAGATGGTCGGTCAGTGTGGATCGTCGTCTCCCGATGAAACGTGGCGTCGCCACTGGGCAGCGCCCCCGGTGAGGCGGGGCCGTAGACCCGGATGGGTGGCAGCGGGCCGTGCGCACCAGTGCGGACCCCCCACGGATACAGCAGCATGCCGGGGAGATCGCCTACGTGGTCAGCGTGGAGGTGGGTGACGAACACCGCGTCCAGGCACCGGAAATCGAGGCCCGCGTCGACGAACGCAGACGGTGCTCCGCGACCGCAGTCGATGACAAAGACGCGGTCGCGGACGATGAGCGCTGACGCGATCCCTCCTCGGCCGGCGACCGGCATGGGCGCGGCCCCCGTCCCCAGGAGAACCAGCTCGGTGGTCATGCTCGCCCGACCTCGGCGGCGGTGGGGCGCGGCGCGATGCACGCCGTGCCCAAACCCGCCGCTGTCCCCAGGGCTGTGTCCACCAGTCGCAGGATCGGCTGCTGCCAGATGTCGCGCGGACTGAGCGAAGCCACCACGAGCACGATCGCCGTGGTGATGCGAGTGGTCACCGCGTCCTGCGCTCTCCCGAGCAGGGTCGCGGCCAGTCCGCTGACGCCGACCATCGCCGCCAGGCCGACGGGGCGGAATGGCAGGATGAGCAGGTAGACAAGGCGCATGGAGAAGCTCCGCAGCGTCGCTGCCATCCGGGTGAGGGCGGCGGTGGCGCGGCCGTCGTAGCTGGTCCGGTAGACAAACACGGTCACGATCACCGCCCAGATGCCCCCCAGAACGTTGTGCGCTGCTGACCCTATCCCCCGCCGTAGACCGCGGCCAGGAAGGCCAGGAAGGCCGAAGTCAGAAACCGGTCAGCCTTCAGTCAGCCACCCGTCAGAAATAGGAGTCATCGTGGAGATTGTCCAGATCAGGTAGCTGAGGGATGAGTCAACGTCATCGCCCTCAGCCCAACCGGGGGGGCAGTGACATGACCCATGTCCTGAACGGCCAGGCGGCGGAGACTGAGAGCGACTATCGGCGGCGGGCCGAGACCGGCGACGTTGATGCGGCGTACAACCTCGGAGTGCTGCTCGAAGGGAGGGGCGAACGGTCCGAGGCCGCCAAATGGTACTGGCGAGCGGCACGGACCGGTGACGTAGACGCCATGTTCAATGTGGCTGGTGTTCTCCAGGACCTGGGCAAGACGGCCGAGGCTCAGGAGTGGTACCGGCGGGCGTCGGACGCCGGCGATCCGGATGCCCGCACCAACCTGGAGTTGCTCCGAGGGCGCGCCAGCCATCCAAGCGTGGCCCCCGCAGACCAGCAAGCGGTCTCCGACGCCGAGCCTGAGAGCAATACATCGCCTGCTTGGGACTTGCGGCCGAACGTCAACGAGCAGCCCGACTGGGCCACCACAAACCTGGGGCCTACCCCACCTCCGCCGCCACCGCCAGAGGCGCATCTAGCGCCCGGGCAATGGGGGCAGCCTGCCAATGCCCCGTCCGAGCCCAAGCGTCCGGGCCGCATTCTGCGTCGTGTGCTCATCGGCTGGAACGTGCTGGCAGTGATCTGGCTGATCGCCGGCATCGTGAACGCCGTTGTGCAGTCGCACGGCGCGGCGGCCAACTGTTCGGCTGACTTCCAGCAGACCTGCCAAAGCGCCTACAACGTTGGCGCGCTGATCGGCGTTGCCATCGTGGTCTTCTTCTGGGTCGCGGGCGACGTAATCCTTGGCGTGCTCTACCTGGTCCGTAGCAGGAGTGACCGGCGGTGAGGTTCACGGCTTCAACGATGAAGCCTGATGGCCCTTGCCACCATGATCACCCTGACCTGATCCATCTCGCGATTCTTCCCGAGCACGGCAAGGAGCGACCGGGGCTGGGCATCTGCATGATCTGCCCCAGAGAGCATCGCTACCGAGACCTGTCCCTCCCAACTGAGACGCCCGAGTGCTACGGCCAATGACTGCGACGGACTTGGTGATTGGCATGGAGGCCTCCTAGATCCCGCCATGCCGAGCATGTGTCGGATCCCGAGGATTGGTACCCAGAGAAAGCCGACTCGGCACAACGTCCAGGCAGATAGCTCTGGAGGGAGCGCACAGAAGTCGCTTGTTGTCACTTGTCCGCCCTTACAGCCTCAAGCTGCAAAGCACCCTTCCCACGTTCGCCCAGCTACTGTCGCCGGGGTGGATGTGCGCGTGGAAGCCGGGCCAGCAGCGATCACCTTCCCGCTACGCCAGCGGGTGCTGCGACCCCATGAGAGCATCTACCAGCTGGCGCTCCCGGGCGACGAGAAGCCGGACGCCTGCCATCTGGCAGCCCGGACGGCGCGGGGGGAGGTCGTGGGCACTGCCACTGTGCGGCGGGAGCCACCGCATTGGGATCCCAACACAATGTGTGGCTGGCGCTTGCGCGGCATGGCGACCAGTGACCATCTCCGCGGACGCGGCATCGGCGCCCGAGTGCTCGACGCAGTGCTCGCCCACGTTGCATCCCACGGTGGGGGCCTCCTCTGGTGCAACGCACGAGTGCCCGCCAGGACGTTCTATGAGCGCGCCGGCTTCGTCACTCTGGGAGAGCCCTGGATCGACCCTGACATCGGCCCCCACGCGGCCATGTGGCGCCGGGTGGAATCACTCGTTGACGGGTAGCCGTGAGCACCAGCGACATCTGTCACGCTCGCGTCGGATCGTTCAGCGCTGGGGGCGCTCCGGGTTGAGCGGAGGCGCCACCGAGATCCCCAGGTCGGCTTGCGCGGACTGCCGCCAGGCCACGACCTTGTTGCCGAGATTGGTGCTGGCCTGGTCGTAGGCCCTGAGGATGTCCGGTGAGCCCACCTTGCCGGCCCGACCCACCTCCGTGAGCTGCTCGCCCAGCGTCCTGGCGACCGCTGCCGCCGCCTGCTGCGTCTCCGAGCTGCCGTACAGAAGGATGTGACCGAGAGCGGCAGTGACGACTGCATGCTGCTCCTCAAAGCGGCGCTGGGCGCGGGCCAGCATCGCCAGTCCGTGGAGGTACCCGACGGGCGTGGGTCGGAAGGTCAACATGAGCCCGGCGGACTGCCAGGTCACCGCCACGGAGGTGCCGAAGTCCCTGTACGCCTGCGCCCTGATAGGTCGGTTCTCCTCGTCGCGAGCGATCTCCTCCCGCGACGGTCGTGTCGGTAGCGTCTCGTCGACGAGCACGCCCGCGAGGGGAGCCACGAAGGGCGCCGCGGCCGGCGGGGCCCCTACCCACACCATCCCGATTCCAACGGCCGTTGCGGCCCAGGGCGGTACCAACCTGCGGATGAGCGACATGGCCCGATGGTAGGACCCTTCAGCGCTGGCCATTGCGGGGGCGGTGGCAGCTATGGAGACGTCGTGCCAGCGACGAGGGTCCCGGTCACCTGCCACAGCCGCTGGGCCGTTTCTCGGTCGTGGGTCGTCTGCGTCGTCTCCACGGGGCGTTCTGCCTTGAAGTAGGCGCCCGTGACCTCGGCCAGCTCAGGGCTCGAGGCAGCCCAGACGCTCGTCCTGGCACCTTTCTCCGGCCGGGCCATGAACGGCCACATGAGCGTCCCCGCCAACCGGTAGCCGACGGGCATCGTCGACCCCAGACTCGTCCGCACGAAACCAGGATCGACGCAGTTGGCAGTCACCCCGGTGCCCTGCAGGCGACGAGCGAGCTCGTAGGTGAACACCACCAGGGCCAGCTTGGAGTTGTTGTAGGCCCGCTGTCCGAACCTTCGTTCGCTCTGGAGGTCATCGAAGTCGATACGTCCGGCTCGATGAGCTGCTGAGGCGATATTGACGATCCTGGAAGGAGCCGACGCCTTCATCACGTCGAGGAGCAGCGTCGTCAGCATGAAGGGGGCGACGTAGTTCACGGCGAAGGTGAGCTCGAGTCCCTCGGGCGTGACCGACCGGCTCCCGACGTCGACGCCTGCGTTGTTGACCAGGACGTCGAGGCGGTCGAAGCGGTGCAAGAAGTCCCGGGCCAGTGCTCGGACGTCGCGCTGCGACGCCAGGTCGCCAACGAGGACATGGATCTTGCCGGCGCCTACGGCCGCCTGGATCCGCTCCCGGGCGGCCTGAGCTCCTTCCTCGGAGCGACCGACGAGGATGAGCGTGGCACCAATGGCGGCCAGGCCCCGAGCCGTGCTCTCTCCGATTCCGGAGGTCGCACCGGTCACGAGGACGATCTTCCCCGCCATGGCCTGGCTCGACATCGGTCCTCCCCGTCTCCCTGTCCGCGAGGCTACCGAGCCTCTCAGGTGATCAAGTGGACACCGCGCTACGCGGCGTCTGTCACGCCACGAGGGCGGTCGATGGTCAGCGCCGTGAGCACGGCGCCGAGGAGGAAGGCGGCGGCGGCGACCGCCAGGCCGACGCGCAAGCCCGGGATGAACGTGGCCCGTCCGGTGACGAGGGTGCCGAGGAGGGCCACGCCGATCACCCCGCCCACCTGACGGGCGGCGTTGATGGTGCCCGACGCCAGCCCTCCCCGCTCGGGCGGCGCCGCCTCCATGACCGCCGCCGTGGCCGCCGGCATGGTGAAGGACATACCGAGGCCGGCGGCGACGAACGGCGCGAGCAGCAGGACATAGGCGCCGCGTGTACCGACGACGACCGCCAGCGCAAGGAGGCCTGCCCCTCCCATGCAGAGACCCGCGAGCATGGGCCGGCGGGGACCGGTGCGGGCCATGAGTCGACCCGACGTGATCGAGCCCACGATCGCCATGGCCATCTGCGGCAACAGGGCGAGCCCCGTCACGAGTGGAGTCAGGCGGTGGATCCGCTGAAGGTAGAGGCTCATCACGAACAGCTCGCCGTAGAAGCCGAAGTTGATGAGCAGGCCGACTGCGGTGGCGCCAGAGAAGGCCGGCGCCGAGAACAGCCGCAGCGGGAGCATCGGAGATCGCGCCCGGCGCTCGACGACGACGAATGCCGCCCCGGCCACCACGAAGACGATGAACCCCGCTCGCACGAGCGCTGATCCCCAGCCCTCGTGGCCCGCCTCGATCAGGGCCACGGTCACCCCAGTCAGGGCGGCGATGCCGGCGAGCTGCCCTGCAGGGTCGACACCGCGGGGCCTCGGGAGTGACGACGGCAGGAACCGTCCGGCCAACGCCAGCCCGGCAACTCCGATGGGCACGTTCACGAAGAACACCGAGCGCCAGCCGAGCCCGGACACCAGCGCGCCGCCGACGACCGGACCGGCACCTGCGGCGATACCAGCCACGCCGCCCCACACCCCGAGCGCCCGGCGTCGAGCCGATTGGTCGGAGTACGTATCCTGCAGCAGGGCCAGCGACGCCGGCACGGCGAGGGCAGCTCCGAGCCCCTGGGCACAGCGCGCCCCCACCAGGGCACCGATCGACGGAGCGAGGCCGCAGGCGAGAGACGCGCAGGTGAAGAGGCCCACACCGGTCTGGAACACGCTCTTGGCGCCCCGCCGGTCCCCAAGCACCCCGGTCGACAACAACAGGGCGGCGAACACGAGGCTGTAGGCGTCCACCACCCATTCGAGCTCCGTCGTCGTCGTGTGCAGACCCTGCGACAGCGACGGCAGGGCGACGTTGACCACCGTCGTGTCGAGGATGACCATGAAGTAGGCGGCGCAGATCGCCACCAGGGCCCAGGGCGCTGCCCGCCGAGGGGGCGTCCGGGCGGCGGGTTCGGCAAGCTGATCGAGCTGTGTCACCCGTCCAGATTCGCTGCCCGACGCTTCGGTCTGCGCCGAAGTATCACGGACCTAGGCTTGGTCCGTGCCGGGAGACGCAGACATCGCGACGGTGGCAAACCTGATGGGCGAGCGGGCCAGGGCCACCGTGCTCCTCACCCTCGCGGGCGGACGCGCCCTGGCCGCGAGCACCCTGGCCGCGGAGGCGCAGGTCGCACCCTCGACCCTGTCCGGCCACCTCGCCCGCCTGGTCGACGGCGGGCTGATCACGGTCGAGACGTCCGGCCGCAACCGCTACTACCGCCTGGAGAGCCCCCAGGTCGCCGAGGCTGTCGAGGCGCTCGCCCGGATCGCCCCCAGCCGGCCGGTCCGCTCGCTCCGCCAGGCCACCCACGCCGAGGCGATCCGTCGGGCCCGCACCTGCTACGACCACCTTGCCGGCCGCCTCGGCGTGGCCCTCTGCGACGCTCTCGTCTCCGGCGGCATCCTGGGGGTCGAGACACCGCCGGATCGTCCCGGCGACCCGGTGCTCGGCGCCGGACGAGCGAAGCGGTTCCACATGACCACCCAGGGTCGCCAAGTCCTCGCCAGCCTCGACGTCCCTCTCGACCCGCCAACCCGCCGTCCGCTCGTCCGCTACTGCGTGGACTGGAGCGAACAGCGCCCCCACATCAGCGGATGGCTCGGAGCCGCGCTGCTGAACCGCTTCGTCGCCCTCGGCTGGGTCGCGCGAAGCGATCGCCGGGTCGTGCGTGTGAACGCCTCCGGGCGGTCGGCTCTCCCCGCGCAGCTGGGCGTCGACCCCGAAGCACTGTGAACGACAAGCTCAGCGGTCGCTCGCGTCCCTGTTCGCCACCTCCTGCACCATCCAGCCGTTGCCATCGGGGTCGCTGAAGGCCAGGAACGAGTGGTAGTCGCCCCGCGCCGGATCAGGACCGGGGACCTGCTTCCCATCTTCGAAGTGGAAGGGTTCACTGACGTCGGTCCCACGCCCGACGAGCTCGTCTCGCGCCAATTCGATGTCGGAGACGACCAGATGAAGACTCTGGAGGGAGCCCGCCGCCTCGGCATTCCGCATGATGACGATCGAGCACGCGGACCCTCGTGGCGTCACTTGGACGACGCGGAAGTCGTCGCCGGCGCTGTGGTCGACGTCGAGGTCGAACCCCGCCTTGTCGAGATAAAAGGCCTTGGCCCGATCGACGTCCGAGACGGGTACGACAATGAGCTCGAGCTTCCAGTCCATGGTGTGGGCCTCCCCTATCCCGCGGTCACAACAGTTCCACGAGCTGAGCCGTCGAGGCTTCATCGGACTCATCGGCGACGGCTCGCTAGCCTCCGACGGTACCGTCTGGCACGAAGGGGGATGCCCGTGCGGGTCATGTTCGTCACTTCGCCGGCAATAGGTCATTTCCATCCACTCGTCCCGCTCGCCCTGGCCTTGGCTGATGCGGGCGACGATGTCGTCGTAGCCAGCGCCCCCTCGGTGTGCACCCGGGCGGAGGACATGGGTCTGGCCTCGGTGCGCGCCGGCCCCGAGCTCGACCAGTGGTTCGCAGTCCTCCAGTCGAGGGTCCGAGGAAGGCCGGGAGACGGGCTGCGCCCGGAGCGCATCCTCGGGTATTTCCTCCCGCGCCTGTTCGGAGAGTGCGGCGCCCCGATGATGGCTGACGACCTCGTACCGCTCGTCGACCGCTGGCGTCCGGACCTGATCGTCTACGAGACGATGGCCTTCGCCGCTCCCCTCGTCGCCGCCGTGGCGAGGGTGCCAGCCGTGCACCACACGGTCTCGCCGCTCGCGCCCTTGGAGGTCTGGGAGCTTTGCGCCGACGCGCTGTCGCCGTTGTGGCGGTCGCTCGACCTGAACCCGTCGCCGCTCGGCGGCCTCTTCGAGGGGCTGACGCTCGCCACGTGGCCACAATCCCTCGACGCGGCTCCAGGGTACGAGGCGGGCGATATCAGACGGATGCGCGCCATCCCGCTGGACGCGACCGGGTGCGAGGGGCTGCCCGACTGGGTGCAGGGACTTCCTGAACGACCCACCGTCTACATGACGCTCGGCACGGTGACGAACACGGACATGGCGGTCTTCCGGTCTGCACTCGAGGGCCTCGCCGAGGAGCCGGTCAACCTCATCGTGACAGTGGGCCGCGACAACGACCCGACGGCAATCGGCCAGGTCCCGCCGAACGCCCGGATCGAGCGCTACATCCCGCAGTCGCTCCTGTTGCCCTACTGCTCCGCTGTCATCAGCCATGCCGGATCGGGTACGACGCTCGCCGCGCTCAGCCACGGCCTCCCCCAGCTGTTGATTCCCCAGGGCGCCGACCAGTTCGTGAACGCCGACCGTTGCGAGCAGGCGGGCGTCGGGCTGCGGCTCCTACCTGATCAGGTCACCGCCGCGGCCGTGACCGACGGTGTCGGCGCGCTGCTTGTGGGCGACACGTACGGGCGCCAGGCCCGACGAGTGCAAGCGGAGATGGCATCGATGCCGACGCCGGAGGAATGGGTGGAGCCGCTGCGCCGTGTGGCAGCGAGTGCAAGCGCGTGACTACGTGGTGGCGACGGGAAGGTGCTTGATGCCGTTGATGAAGTTGGACAGCAGCCGCTCCGGATCTCCGGTCGTGTGGATGCCCGGCGCCCGAGCGAGGAGCTCGCGGAACATCACGGTGATCTCCTGACGGGCCAGGTGCGCTCCGAGGCAGAAGTGCGGACCCGGACCGCCGAAGCCCAGGTGGGGATTGGGGTCACGGCGGATATCGAACCGATAGGGGCTGTCGAACACCGCCTCGTCGCGATTGGCCGACCAGTACGTGAGCAGCACCTTGGCGCCGGCGGGGAGGTCGACGCCGCCTAACGTCACGTCCTTGGTGGCCGTCCGGCGCATGAAGATCACCGGCGAGGCGATCCGGACGATCTCCTCGACCGCCGTCGGCGCCAGCGCCTCGAAGTCGGCGGCCCAGGCCGCCCGCTGATCCGGATGGTCGGTGAGCAGCTTCATCCCGTGACTGATGGCGTTGCGGGTCGTCTCGTTGCCTGCCACCACGAGCAGGATGAAGAA
>DASXCO010000101.1 GCA_036491125.1 Acidimicrobiales bacterium
GATGACATGGTGTTGATCGTCGTCGACGCCTTCACTGACCGCGCCTTCTCGGGCAACCCGGCTGCGATCGCGATCGTGGACGAGTTTCCGACCGAGGCGCGAATGCAAGCTGTCGCGAGCGAGATGAATCTGTCAGAGACGGCCTTCGTCCTGCCTCGTGGCCATGACCGGTATGAGCTGCGCTGGTTTACGCCCGCGGTCGAGGTGGACCTCTGCGGTCATGCGACGCTGGCGGCAGCACACGTCCTTGGCGGTCACGCCGTGTTCAGCACCAGGTCAGGACTCCTGAGCTGTGAGGTGACTGATGGCTGGATCGAGATGAGCTTCCCGGCGCGGTATCCCGTGGAGCGATCCCTTACCGCACTTCCGGCAGGGCTCCCGTCGCCAAGCTGGACCGGGATCGCGGGGGACGACTGGCTCGTCGAGCTGCAGCGGGCCCGAGATGTCATCGATCTCCAGCCCGATCAAGCGAGCATCGCCGCCCTCGGCCGGCGCGCGCTCATCGTCACTGCCCGAGCGGACCCAGCTACCGACGCCGACATCGTGAGCCGCGTGTTCGCGCCGAACGCCGGCATCCCCGAAGATCCGGTGACCGGCTCCGCCCATTGCGCACTTGCTCCCTACTGGGCTCCTCGTGTCGGACGCGGCGAGCTCGTCGGCCTTCAAGCATCCAAACGAGGTGGGACCGTCCGCATGCGCCTCAGCGGCGACCGCGTGATCCTGGGAGGGCATGCCGTTACCGTGTCCGAGGTGAAGCTGTTCGCCTGAAGCCGACCGCGCGGTGCCGGTCATTCCTCGGCTTGCGCTGGAGGGCCGCTCGCCGGTTGACAAACGGGCGGCTCCTCCGATTGGCTGTGGATGATCCTGGGCTATATGTCTAGATCTCTGCCGGGCGACGTGCCGTCGCCGTGAGGAGGGACCGCGATGTTGGCGGGCCGTGTAATGGCAGCAGGCGCGGTGGGCCGCCACGCCTTCGCGGCGGCGGTCGACCATCCGGACCTGGGTCGGGATCCGAGGGAAGAGGGAGCGACACCATGATGGGGAAGAGACATCGCAGGCCTACCCACAAGGTTGCGCTCCTGGCAGCCATCATCAGCGTTTTGCTGATGGCGGCAGCCTGTAGCTCGTCGAGCCAGAGCTCGAGCGGCAGTGGCAAGACCTACACGGTGGGCATCCTCACCGATGTCACTGGGCTCGCCTCGTCCGGGAACAAGACGAGCGTGCAGGGGGTCCAGGCCGGGACCGTGCTGGCGCACCGGAACGGGTACACCATCAAGTACGTCGTGGGTGACACCGGGACGTCTCCCTCCGGCGTCCTCACCGCGGCGCAGAAGCTGGTGCAACAGGACCACGTCCTCGCGGTGGTCGCCGTCGGCGCCCTTACCTTCTCCGCCGCGCCCTTCCTGACGGCCCAGGGCGTCCCTGTCGTCGGCGCCGCAGAGGACGGACCCGAGTGGACCACGTCCAAGAACATGTTCCCTGTATATGGGTACATCGACACGACCCTCGTCTCGACGGGGGCTGGTCAGTACTTCAAGATGCAAGGCGCCACCAACGTGGGGACGCTCGGCTACAGCATCTCACCGACCTCGGCCGAGAACGCCAAGGGGACGGCGATGTCGGCCCAGGCTGTCGGGCTGAGTGCCGGCTACGTCAACGCCAACTTTCCCTTCGGGAGCACGAATGTGGAGCCGGTTGCCCTGGCAATGAAGTCGGCCGGGGTGGACGGAATGTACGCGTCCGTCGATCCGAACACCGGCTTCGCCCTGATCAGTGCTCTCAGGCAGTCGGGTGACAACCCGAAGGTCGCGCTGCTGCCCACCGGCTACGGCGGCGACCTCCAGCAGGCCGGTCCGACTGCGCAGCAGATCGCGCAGAATGTCTCCTTCATCTCCTTGTTCGAACCGGTCGAGATGCGCACGGCGGCCACGATGCAGTTCCAGAGTGACCTCAAGAGCGTCGGCGTCACCGGAGATCCGACCTACGCCGAGTACGCGGGATACGCCTCGGTCGCCCTGCTGGTCCAGGCCCTCCAGGGCGCCGGCTCGGCTCCGAGCCAGTCGGCGCTCGTCAAGGCCCTGTCCGGCATCACCAGCTTCAACGCCGCGGGCCTGCTCGGCAGCCACCCGATCAATCTCAACCAGCGAACCGGGTCCGCGGGGCCCGACAACTGTGGCTGGTACACCAAGTACTCCGGCTCGACGTTCCAGCTGGTCCCCGGGGCGGTGCCGCTCTGTGGCAGCGTCGTTCCTGGCAAGAGGGTCTCGCCCTCCAGCTGAGCGCGACGGCGCACGAACGTGGCCGAGCCGCTGGGTACACGTATGGACTCGGCACAGGTCATCCTCGAGTCCGATCCCTACCGCAGGCTTGCCTACAACTGGCACACCTTCACGCCCGAGTGGGCCGCCCAAGTTGGCCTCGACGACGCCACTGCCGCGTCGTGGCGGGCCGAGCCCCGCTCGAGGGTGGCCTTCGAGATCGAAGACGTCGGGAATGGCGTGGTCAAGCTCACGGTCACCCACGACGGCTTCGCGCCGGGTAGCCCCGTCCTCCCCAACATCTCGCAAGGGTGGCCCGCCGTCCTGTCCAGCCTGAAGACCCTCCTCGAGACCGGGTCGACCTTGCACACGGCGTAGAGAGCATCGGAGGCACCAGCCCGAAGGGCGAAGCGCTTCGACGTCCGAACCTGAGGTCTACCAGCGGCCACGACGTAGACCACCGCAAACACCCCGATGGACGGCGCGATTGACGGTCGACTAGACCTCCGGAGGTGAACATGACCGACCTCGCAATGTTCGAAGAACTGGTGCCGCTCGACCACGGCCTCAGTGTGGTCGTTACCCGCCGCGCGGATCAGACCCCACATACGGCGGTCGTAAATGCCGGCGTCCTTCCCCATCCGGTGACAGCCGACCGCAGCGTCGCGTTCGTCGCTGGGGGAGGCACCCGCAAGCTCGTCCATCTGCGCGCCGACCCCACGATCGCAGTCGTTGTCCGAGCCGGCTGGCGGTGGGCCACGGTGGAAGGCCGCGCCCAACTGTTTGGACCCGACGACCCCGACCCCGAACTAGACGACGAGCGACTCCGGCTCGTGCTTCGCGAGATCTTCAGCGCAGCAGGAGGGACCCACGACGACTGGGCCGCCTACGACCAAACGATGCGCGCGGAGCGTCGCGCGGCCGTCTTCGTGTCTCCCACTCGCGTCTACTCAAACCCGACATGAGCTGCTACACCCCCGCAGTCACTCGAGCTGGTGAGCGATTTGGAACACATTCCCGAAGGGGTCGCGCACCATAACCCGCCGATCGCCGTAGGGGGTGTCAACAGGTGATTCGAGCGATGTGGCGCCAGCCTGGAGAGCGAGATCGTAGGCGCGATCAGCGTCGTCGACGTAGATGTACAGGAAGCCGGGGAACGGATCGCGCTCGGTCGTCGCAGAGATCATGATGAGTGAGTCGCCGATCCGGACCTCAGCTGGTCGACCGGGTTCAGGCTCGCCGGCGGCGTCGAACACCTGGCGAAGGAAATCGACCTGCGCCGGCACGTCGCTCACTACGAGTCGTGGAGTCACTGTGTGGTAACCAGTCCGTGGGGTTCCTGCGCTCATGCGGGCATTCTGTCACCAGGCGGTTCACACCTCGGGGTATGCGAGCACTCCCTGTCGACTTGCTTCCTCCACGAGCGAGGCCACTCGGTCAAGGTCGTCCGGCGGGTTCTGTAGCACGTGACGCTCATCTATCTGGGCACTGGTGAACTCGAAGTGCATCTTGCGGGTAGCAGCTTCGTCGCGGAAACCGTGCCCCCGACGACTGTCGACACGCCGTACGCAACGTTCGATGTCCGGGAGCAGGATGACGTAGTCCAACTGCTCCAACCTGCTTGCGGCAAGGAAGGTAGGAAGGAACCACGGCCCCACCACGCCGTCATAGACGGTCATATATCCACCAGCGGCATATATGCCAGCGGCGGAGGCGGCAGCCTGGATCACTACCTCGTTCTGCGCGCTCGCGTCCGCCAGCCACGGTTCGATCGCGCCGCTTGCGAGGAATCCGAAGAAGGCATCGCCATCGACGAGCACGCTCGGGTGCGCTCGATCCGCGAGCAACTGAGCCACCGTCGACTTCCCGGCACCCGGCGGGCCCGTGATAACAACCAGCCTTCCCACTGAAACATTATCGCTGCTGACTGGCTAGCACGCCTCCACCCGATGCCTTGGGAGGGTGGCCCGAGGCCGCCGTTGCCTCACTGGCTTCGCTGGTTGGCGTACGTCACCCTGACTTTCGGTTGACTTCGGTCGACCGGGCGGAGACCCGGAAGCGATCCGGCTGCTCGTCAGCCGGCGTTCAGGGACAGGTTGAGGTGCGAGCGTGCTCGCCCGGTGGCTCGTCACCGGGCAAACTGTTCGAGATGGTTGACGACAGCGAGCAGGACTGGCTCGAGACGAATCGGCGACTGTGGAACGAGATGGCGTCGATCCACCCGTCCACCGCGCTGTACGACGTGGAAGGGCTGGTCGCGGGGCGAGACGACCTCCGCCCGTGGGAGGACGAGGAGCTAGGTCCGGTCTCAGGGTTGGACCTTGTTCATCTGCAGTGCCACATCGGAAGCGACACCATCGCGTTGGCGCGACGAGGCGCTCGGGTTGTCGGCCTCGACTTCTCAGATGAAGCCATCGCACTCGCGGGTGACCTGTCGACGCGCTGCGGACTCGAGGTCGAGTGGGTCCAAGCGAACGTTTATGACGCTGTCGCCGCACTCGGTGGGCGCACCTTCGACGTCGTCTATACTGGCGTTGGCGCGCTCGGATGGCTGCCTGACGTGGCCCGGTGGGCGGAAGTGGTGCACGCCCTGCTCGAGCCTGGGGGCG
>DASXCO010000102.1 GCA_036491125.1 Acidimicrobiales bacterium
GGGTTCAGCTCGTCCAAACGGACGGATCGAAGGTGGCGGCCCGCTCGCCGGACGCGATCCAGGAGAACTGGTAGCCCTCCAGGCCGGGCACGAACACGCGCACGACTGATACCTCGAGGTGCGCCGCGGGCAGCTCCCGCATCACCACGCGCTCGAATCCCCGCTCGACGAGGCGCGCCAGCAAGACGCCCACGTCTCCGTGGAAAGTGGGGGTCGAGGCGTCGGGCACTGCCGGTGCGGCGGTTGGCACCGAATCGGACCACGGAAGAGGAATCTCGCCCGCCACCCGCATTGCCCGGAAGGCGGACCGGAACAGATCGTCGCGCGCGCCGGCGATGAACAGGGTGCGCGCCTGGACGGCCTCGGTGAGGGCCCTGATCATGGATATCTCGGGATCGAGGTGACACCCGTACCCCTTGTACATACCGAGAGCTGGGACCTCGAGATCCCTGACCAATCCGAGGAACACCGGCACTCCGAGCTCGGTCGGGCACCAGAGCAGCTCCGGCCCGATGCCGGCCGCGTCCAGCTGGTCGAGCAAGGCCCGGATGACCGGACCGTCGATGGTGTCGAGGTCGATGTTCAGGGGACGATGACCGCGATCCATGGCTACTTGCCAGCAGGCCGTGGCGTCGCGCTCGATGACCTCGTACAGGGCGGCACAGAGTGCTTCAGGGAGATTGTTGCCGGAGGCGAGGCCGTTCGACGACGGCGCCCACCACGACTGGCGCAGCCGCCGCGTTCGGCCGGGCAGGGCAATGAGCTGGGAGGGCGCCAGGACCTCGCGACCGCTCACGAGGTCCCACGCCGTGGCCCACGTGTGCCGCGTGTCTTCGGCCCACAGAGAATGACGGGTTCGGGGGTGTTCGTGGGGCCCGAAGGCTGCCACGTCCGCCACGTCGGCGAAAGTCGCCTGCGCTACCGCTTCATCGAAGATCTCCGCCACAGAGCGCTCGAGAGCCTCCATAGCCGCCGAGGTGGCTGCGGCAACCGACGTGGCCCCTTTGCCCGAATCCACGGCGAGGGTCGAGGAATCCGGTCGTATCGAGCACCAGATGGGCACGCCGACCCGATCCAAGCCAGTGATGTCCGCCAGCCTGGTGATACCTACGGTAGGGAAGTGCGGCCGGATCCGAGCGAGGGTCTTCTCCGGGGACATGGCGCGCTGGGTCCCCCAGACGAACTCTTTCGCGGCGGTGTGGAGCTCGCCGCGGTAGTTGACCGGGTCGGGCGTGGTGGTGCCGGTCGCTGCGCTGATGACGGTCACCTCCCGATAGCTCGGTCGCGAAACGGTGCTTCCCGCTCACTCAGGTTTGATCTCCATGATCCAGCCAAGGGCCTTCTCGACTCGGTCCTTCAACCGAGCTCCCTCGCGCCGAGCGTGGGCCGCGTCCGACACGGCCAGGAGAAACTCGGCTCCCGAGGCGAACCCGTGCTCGTCCAGCCACTCCGGGAATGGCTGGGACGGCCGCAAGCCAGTTGCGGCGACGTGCTCGGACAGCATTCCAGGAATGTCTTTCTCGTCCGGCAACACATCTGGTCCCGGCGTGGCCGAAAGAGCAGCTCGACGGGCGGCCCGGTCGGCCACGCCGGGATAGCGTCGTTCCAGCCGGAGCTGATCGGCAACGACGCGTCGGTTGCGCTCGTACCCCTGGAGAGCGAGGTACCAGCGCCGCAATCGGTGAGTCTTCGCCTCGTCGACAATGAGCTCCTCGAGGTCGGTCTCGTCAAGATCGTTGCCTTCCAGCCAGGCCGGAAGCGTCTCCTCGGTGAGGCCCATGCGGACGAGGAAGCGGCTTCTCTCCTCGTTCAGTTCCTCGCTCGTTGGCTCGAAGCCAAAGTCCTCGGCATACGAGACGGCTATGGCTCGGTGGAGAGCTCGCTCCTGGAGCTGCTCGAAGTCGGGCTCGTGGAGGGCGACGTCGTCGATGATTTGGTACCGCAGCACGCGACCCGTTGAACGCTCGACCTCTGTGTCGCAGCTGCGCATTGCCCTGGCCAATCCTCCAGAGCGTTCGCGGGGCTCGCGAAGCTCGGTCGGCCGCTCGCCGAGGTCCGTATCCAGCCGGCGGAGCAACTCGACGGCGTCGAGGCGCTTCTGGTCCACGTAGTGGCTCGAGACCAGCCCTGCCAGTGCTACTCCGTCCGAGCGGCCGCTGGAGATCAGGGCGCTTGCCAGTGTGCTTTCGGTGCGACTGCCGAAGTAAAGGGACTTGGCCGTCTCCTGGATTTGGCGCGCGCCCTCGCCGTCGAGCTGGCCCTCTGCGAGGAGGCGCTCAACCGTCACCCGGACGTTGACCATCGGCCACGTGAGGCTGCGCCACCCGGTGTCGGCCTCACTGTGGAGGAGCGCCACCTCGTCGTCGTCGGTGAGGATGCCGTCGCGGTACCACTCGTAGATTCGACCGACGCCCTCCATCCCGTAGATGCCGCATTCTGCGGCGCGAAGCGCTCCCATCGAGGATGATCCGAAAACGCGCACCCCTTGTCCCAAGACGTGAAGGATCTCCTTGTGCCAGACCGAGAGGGTCTGGCCAAACTCTCCATCGACGATCGCCACGACCTCCGGATGGTGGAGGGCGACGGCCGAGATCAGCTGCCCCTGGCAGATGGGATGCAGGAAGGTGCCATCCGGGAGCAGCTTTTTGGCGCAGGCACGGTCGACCGAGGGGCCCAGAAAGACGATGGCCGAAGCGCCGGTCCGGCCGTCGTCGCGTGAAAGAGAGCCCTGACGACCGGAGTCCGTCACCCCGGAACTCTCTCCGTCACCCTGCATCCGATTGCCTCCTACTGGTGGTCGCGCCCGATGATCCAACGATGATCGCGGGAGGTCACCAACGGATCGCCCCTCATGCCGAGCGGCCCGATTCTTATGGCGGCACCGCTCAAATCACGAGACCATTATGAGGAAGTGCTGTTGAGAAAGGTACCGCGCTCGCCTACCCTTATATCGTTACCGGGCGTTTGGGGGGTTCGTCCTACGGTTGGCCACCAGACTCGGGCCTGGTGACAAGCCCGGCGGAGGACGTGTAACTCTCTGGCTGCCGCTCCGGAGATAGAGGGGGGATTGAAGTGGTTCTGCAGCACCCAGGATACGGCGGAGGCAATCGCGCTCCCAGCGGGTGGGCCAAGCCAGCAGTGTGATGACAATCACCACGGCCAACCAAACCAGCAAGGAGGCAGCATGAGTGCAGAGGGAGTAACCGCGTTGTATGAGCGGGTCAACTCGGACGAGGAGTTCCGAGACCGGCTGGAAGCGGCGGAAACGCCTGACGACAAGCGTCAGATGGTGACCGAGGCTGGCTACGAGGTGAGCCGAGACGACCTGCCCACCATCCGGAAGCTGTCAGGCGTGACCGAGCTCTCGGACGAGGATCTGGACACGATGGCGGGCGGGCTGGATACTTTGGCGGCGGGAGGAGCCTTTTTTGGGTCGCTGGGCCTCGGGCTCGCAGCTGCTTCAGCATGGGTCTGATCTCTATCCAGCAGCCTCGAGGAGCCCGGTCAGGAGATGGCGCGAGCGAACAGGTTAGGAAAGCGTGCTCCATACGAGTGGGCCAAGCCAGCAGTGTGATGACCATCACCACAGCCAACCAAGCCAGTCAGGAGCCAGCATGAGTGCAGAGGGAGTAACCGCGTTGTATGAGCGGGTCAACTCGGACGAGGAGTTCCGAGGCCAGCTGGAAGCGGCGGAAACGGCCGACGACAAGCGTCGGATGGTGACCGAGGCTGGCTACGACGTGAGCCGCGACGACCTGCCCACCATCCGGAAGCTGTCAGGCGTGACCGAGCTCTCGGACGAGGATCTGGACACGATGGCGGGCGGGCTGGATACCTTGGCGTTCGGAGGAGTCTATTTTGGCTCGGTGGGCCTCGGGCTCGCAGCTGCTTCAGCATGGGTCTGATCTCTATCCAGCAGCTGTAGCCACGGCCCACTCTGCGGGCAGCTGAGGGACGGTCATCATCTGTAACCACCACCCCATCCAACGACGGTCTTGGGAATCCCTTGGGAATCAAATGCCGCGAACGGCAGACGATGGAGCGGCTGAATACGGCCGATACCTACGGTCCAGAAGGAGATGCCGGAACAGATACGGCAATGGAGCCGTCTCCCGCGGCCACAGTAGGAGTCCTCATCGAAGTCGGACTACCCGCGGGGCAGACGCAGTTGCCCACCCCTGAGAGAGCTATGGGTATCGCGCCTCAAGCGTGGTGGTGATGCGTCCGGTGTCGATCTCGTATACGTGGCCGGAGACGCTCACCTTCGGTGAGAGCAAGGGTGAGCTGAGCAGGCGCTCGACGTCGGCCTTGACGGTCGTGTTCGGGTCGGCGACAGCTGAAGCTTCCAGTACGGCCTCGGAGAGGCTCGTCGCCTCGGCGGCACGATGGCGGAAGCTGGGATCGGCCAGAAGTCCGGTTCCGCATTGGGTGTGGTGGACGACCGCGACCTCGAAGAGCGTGTCAAGCGCACCTTGGCCGCCGGACAGCTGCTCGGTGAGGAAGGCGAGGAAGGCGACGTCGTCGATGACGGCCGGTGTGACTCGTCCCCCAGCGTTGCGGATGACGGGAGCGTCTCCGAGTTGGAGTCCGAGGACGATCGCGGGGTCGACCCGGTGGTCGAGGCAGGTGACGACGAGCAACTGTGCCGTGGGCAGGCCGAGTGCCACGGGGGTGTAGGTACGGGCGAACTGCTCGTTGCGCTCGAGCAGGGGGTTCATTCTGGTCATGGTGCCTCCGTTCCGTTTCGAGGGGTCATGTCATCGGTGGGCACTCGCCGGGGTGCCCACGCCGTGCCGGGTGGCGATGTCGCGGATCGCTTCGGCGAGGAGGTCCGGGTGCTCGCTGGTGGTCAGGTGGCCGCCGGGGAAGGTCAGGACTTCGGCCTGAGGCACGCGCGCTCGGGCTGCCGGGAGCTGCCGGTGCTCGTAGGGGTCCTCGTCGCTGCCACCGACGTAGAGAGCGACCGTGCCGTCCAGGTCACCGGCGATGGTGGCAAGGTCCCAGCGTTGTGCGTTGCGGCGGTGCTCGTTGACGAACCCGGCGGCGTTGTGGAGGAACGCCGCTCCGTCCCGGCGGGTGATCGCTGACCGCAGCTCGCCGAGCTCCTCGGGGGCGGGACGGTAGCTGGGGGAGTACAGGCGTGCCTGCATCATCGATGCGTCGAAGACGCGGGGCGAGCGCTGAGCCCGCCACATCCCCAGCGCGCCCAGCGGGGTGCGCAGCAGCGGCGTGCCCTGCCACGGGTGCGTGTGGGCGTCGGCGAACAGGCCACCGTTCACCATGAGCGCCGCCACGATCGTCGGCCTGGCGGTATCGCTGGAGGTGGTCCGCTCCGCCTGTCGGCGCAACAGCTCGAGCAGCGCCAGCGAGGTGTAGTCGAAGGTGACGACGACGGTGCTGCGCACGCCGTGGTGCCGCCACAGCGCCTCGACCAGCTCGGCGCGCTCGACGGTTGAGTAGGGGTAGTCGCGGGGCTTGTCCGATTCACCCTGGCCCACCGGCTCTACGTACAGGCGCGGGCGGAGGTCGTCGCCGATCATCCGGTCCACCTGGGCCCAGCCGTAGGAGCCGTCGGGGAATCCGGGCAGCAGCGTGAGCCACACGCTCTCTGCGCCCTGCTCCGCGGCGGCCACGCGCTCGAAGACCCGAACTGCCCCCGGGGTCGTAGCGGCCTCATTCTCGGTCAGGATGCGGGGAGATTCCGGGTCGTACGGGAGCCGCTGGCCGCTGGCGAACCACTCAGCCGCGGTGACCAGCGCCTGGTCCTGCCGCGGAGAGTCTGCTGTCTTGTTCCGGCTCATCGGGAGCCTCCTCTGGTCATCTAGTGGACGCCGTCCACTATAACAAGGTGGTGGACGCTGTCCACTACCTTGTTACCCTGTTGTCGTGACGGCTGGCCGATCAGGACGGGAGGCACACCAGGCAGAGCGGCGACGACGGCCTCGAGGCGCCGTCCGGGACGGCCTGGTCGCCGCAGGCCTCGAGCTGGCCCGATCCGGTGGCCCCGACGCCGTGGTGCTCCGTGAAGCGACACGGATGGTGGGCGTGGTACCCAACGCCGCCTATCGGCACTTCGCCGACCATGACGAGCTCCTCGCCGCGGTGTGCACGGCGGCCATGCGTGAGCTCGGTGCCCGAATGGCTGCAGGCGTCGCCCGCGTGCGCGGTAAGCGCGGCGATGCTGCCGCGGCCGGCAGTCGGTTGGGTGCAATCGGTTCGGCGTACCTGGAGTTCGCTCGGGAGGAACGGGGGCTGTTCGCAACCGCGTTCGCTCTATCGCGGCACCACGCCTACGACGCTCCCGACGACGGGACCGGGGAGGATTGGAGGCCCCTGGCCCAGCTCCGCACCGCACTCGATGAGCTGGTCGAGGCCGGCGTGCTCGACCCGAAGCGACGCGACGGCATCGAGTTCCCCATCTGGTCCACGGTGCACGGGCTGGCAGTGCTCACCGGACAGGGTCCCCTGCGCGACGTCCCCGATGCCACCCGGCATCACCTCGAGCAGCTCACCGCCGCCTTCATCGAGGGGGCCCTCGCATGAGCCGTACACTCCTGCCGGCAACCGAGTCCAGTGTTCGGCCCGAAGGCAGGAAGCTCGACACCGAGCCGCGACCTGAGAACAG
Organism: Acidimicrobiales bacterium; assembly: GCA_036491125.1. Classification (NCBI taxonomy): domain Bacteria; kingdom Bacillati; phylum Actinomycetota; class Acidimicrobiia; order Acidimicrobiales; species Acidimicrobiales bacterium. Next base: position 6,626 of record DASXCO010000102.1, read on the forward strand.
ACGCTTCCATGGCTCACGCGCCTCCGTATTCGTCGTGGCGATGCAGCCAGCTCATAGGCTGATCGCCTTCCTGGCGGCCACTCGGAGCGCGGTCAAGGATCGCGTAGTAGCCCATCAGGAACTCCGTACCGCGGGCATAGCTGGAGTAGCAGTGGTAGACGCGGTCGCCCTCCCGGGCGAACGTGCTCACGCCGTGTCCCTGGGAGAAATAGCCCTCGAGGTTCGTCCCTGTCGCGCCGGCGTTCTGGCTGGTGATGAGCGGCAGGTTCTCACGAATGGCCGGCTGCTCGTTCAGGACCTTCAGAAGCGCGAGCTCGTTGGCCTCGAGCTGCGGCACCGATGGGGCGTGCATCCTCGCCCTGGCCGAGACGCCGTAGTCGAAGTTGAAGTCGCTTTCGTGGCTCGAGGCCCAGTTGAAGCTCCAGCCCATGCGCTCCCGATAGGCCACCAGCTTCTCGATCGGGGCTCGCGAGACGCAGATCATGGTCACGTCGCACGCCTTGAGGTGGGCGAGCACGCCGTTGAAGCTGTCAGCCGTCGAAGAGCAGGTGGGACATCCGCCCTCGTATTCAGGGCCGAACATGAAGTGGTACACCACCAATTGCGAGTGGCCGTCGAACAGATCCGCCAGTGTCCTCGTCCCGTGCGGGGTCTGGAGGGTGTACTCCTTCTCGACCGCTACCCAGGGAAGCTCCCGACGCTGTTGGGCAAGCTCATCACCCATCCGCGTGAGCTCCTTCTCGTGCTCGAGCAGGTCAGCGCTCGCCGCGAGCCACTCATCACGTGTTCCAATTCGGTGGCTGGTCATTGTGCTGTCTCCTTTCAACTTTCGATTCGCGATGGACGGAGCCTCCGATGTGACCCCCACGACGGGTCACCGTGGTCGCGACCGAGAGGGACCCGGTCGAGCCATCGACTGCGCCCACTTTCATCTACCTCCTCTTGACTGGAAGCACTCGCTCACTCCAGGGGCTGGAGACCGGCCGTCGTGAGCACGTAGGCCGGAGCCACGTAGGGGCCGCCCGTGGCGAGATCAGCGACGCTCGTGCCGACCTGGTCGACGCTGAGGCTCGAATTGGCCGGGGCGATCCTCGATCCGCTGTAGGCCTCGGTGTAGATGCGCCCGAGGTCGGTCGCCGGTGTCAATTGCGGCAGTAGAGCTACGAAGCGGATGCCCGCGGCGCTGCGTTCCGCTTCTGACCTCGCGTAGGCGCTGATGAACCTGATCGTGGCCTTGGCGCCGGCATAGCCACCGCTGAGCGGTGACCCGCGCAGCGCCGCACCGCTGGAGAGGCTGACCACCACCGAGCCGGGGTCGAGGGGTGCCGTCAGGGACTGCCGGACGAAGTTGAAGACCTGGCGCACGTCGACGTTCCAGTTCGTGCTGAAGTTCTCCCAGGTCTGCTCCTGGAGCCTGGCAACCGCCGGGGTGGCCCCGGCGTTGAGCACGAGGGTCTTGGGTCGATACTCGGAGATCAGGCGAACCGGGAGCTCCGGGTCGGCGACGTCGGCCAGCTCCGGGGAGAAGGCGTCTCCGAGCTTCTCTCGTAGCTCGGAGAGCAGCGCTTCGTCACGAGCCACACCCACGACGTCTGCACCTCGTTCGACGAGGGCGATGGCGATGGCCCGTCCGAAGCCCCGACTTGCACCGGTAACGATTGCTGTTGTTCCTGCGAGCTGGCGAACCGACATTGTTCCTACCCTTCTTCTGATGGGTCGCTGGTGACTTTTTGACGAGGAGATCGCTTGCTGGGCAGACCCGGCCGGAACTTCGGAGCGGCGTCTCTGTCCCGGCCGGGTTCTGGTACCTGGTACTCAGTCGGCCACGGTCCCCGCGGGCTCAGGTGAACCGGCGACGGCGACGTCTCGTTGTTGCGTGCTCGCCACCGCCTTGGCGATCTCGGCTCGTCGGATGAGCGCGAAGGCCACCGGGATGGCGACCAACCCGGCCACGCCGCACACCCAGAGGGCCCAGCTGAATCCGCCAGTGAGGGCTGCGGCGGTTCCGTAGCCGTGGTGGACGAGGGTGTGGAAGCGAGACGCGACGATCGACGAGGCGACCGCCACCCCGACGGCACCGCCGAGCTGCTGCGAGGTGTTGAGCAGCCCCGAGGCCACTCCCGCATCCCGCCCCTTGACTCCGGCCAGGGCCCCGATCGACACCGGGATGAAGGCGAAGGCGGTGCCCATGCCCGAGATGAAGAACGGCCCGGCCAGGTCAGCCCAGAAGCTCCCGTGTGTGGGGATCAGGGTGGCCCAGAGGATGCCGGCGCCGATGAGCGCCATGCCGAAGGCCATGACCAGCTTGGCCGAGGTCCTGGTCACCAACATCTGCGACAGGCCGGCGAAGGCCACCGACGTGACCGAGGCGGCGAGCCAGGCCACGCCGGTCTTGATGGCCGAGAACCCCAGCACCTGCTGCATGTACAGGGTGCCGACGAATACGAAGGTGAAGAAGCTGGCCCCGAGCAAGAACCCGACGGCGTTCGACCCGGCCACGGTCTTGATCCGGAACAGGCGCAGCGGCAGCAGCGGTGCCTCGACTCGGGTCTCGACGACGAGGAAGGCGACCATCAGCGCAGCGGCCGCCGAGAGCATGGCGATGGTCTGGGTGGTGACCCAGCCCACCCGTGGCGCCTGCGAGACGGCATAGACCAGCACTACCAGCGCCGAGGTGATGGACACCGCCCCGAAGGGGTCGTAGCGACGTCGCTCACCGCCCACCCTGCTCTCGGGCACAATCCTGGGCGCCAAGGCCAGGGCGGCCGCCCCGATGGGCACGTTGAGGAAGAAGATGTACTCCCAGCCGATGTAGGTGGTGAGCAGGCCGCCGGCGAGCAGCCCCACGGTGGCTCCCATGGCACCCATGGCCCCCCAGATGCCGAGGGCCTTGTTGCGCTCGGGACCCTCGGGGAACATGTTCATCACGATGGAAAGAGCGGCCGGCAGGACGATGGCGGCCCCGAGGCCCTGGAGCCCGCGCGTGAGGATCAGGACGGTGTCAGAGGTGGCGAGGCCACAGGCCAGGGAGGCGGCGGAGAAGACGGCCATGCCGACCATGAGCAGGCGCCGACGCCCCAGCAGGTCGGCGGCCCGGCCGCCGAGGAGCAGGAAGCCGCCGAAGGTGAGAGCGTAGGCGGTGATCACCCACTGCAGATCGGTCTGGGCGAAGTGGAGCTTCACGCCGATGGTGGGCAGGGCGACGTTGACGATGGTGAGATCCACGATGGTCATGAAGTACGCCACGACCAGCAGGGAGAAGGCCCGCCAACGCCGGACCGGTCGCTGGGGGGCCACGCCCGCCGCCCGCAGCGCCCGAAGCGGGGACCGGCGTGGTGCGGGAAACGGAATCCCTCGTCGATCCTCGACTGGTTCTGACTTGGTATTGGCCAGGGCCATCATGAGCCTCCTGTCTCGACGTTGGGTCCTACGACGGTTGAAACACCGACCCCCGGCCTGATTCAGCGATGAATCTGAGGCATGGATGGTGTTGCAACCTTCAGGAGGTGTCAGCGGAAAGGAGGGGATGCGATGACCGAATCGGTGCTCGCCCGGGCCCAGGCTGGCGACAGCGACGCCTTCCAGGACCTCATTGACCCCTACCGTCGGGAACTCCACGTGCACTGTTACCGGATCCTCGGATCGTTCCATGACGCCGAGGACGTACTCCAGGAGACTCTGTTGTCGGCATGGCAAGCACTCGATCGCTTCGACGGCCGCTCCCTCAGGGCGTGGCTGTACCGCATCGCCACCAACCGCTGCCTCAACTACCTTCGTGACACGTCACGCCG
>DASXCO010000103.1 GCA_036491125.1 Acidimicrobiales bacterium
TATAGCTCAGCCGGTTAGAGCGCAGCACTGATAATGCTGAGGTCGCTGGTTCGATTCCAGCTAGCCCCACTCCCTGAAATCCCTGGTCAGGGGCTCGCGGGCGGGTTCGGGTGTCATCGTCCCGAGCCGTCCATCCCGCGAGCATCCCGCGAGCATCCGGCGTGGCCGCGGGATCTCTTGTCGCGCCGAGGAAATAGTCGCCGAGCTGGCGCGCCGCGGCTCGGTCACCGTCCTACATGTCGATTGACATGTCGGCATCGAATTGCGGCGGGCGGCCTCAGGCGTCAAGGCGCTCCGGTTGCACTGTCGCCGGTGGTGCTGTCGCCGGGTCGGACCGATGCTCCCTCCGACGTTGCCTCCTCGGCTCGCCCGCCGCACTGGGCTCTCAGGCCGATCGGACGGAGCCGATCGGCCAGCTACGAAAGCCTGGACGACACGACTCCGAGCGCTGACTCGGGCACGGCGCTGAGCCGCCACGCGGTAGCGAGCGCACGTCAGACCCTGTGAGACAGGTTGCCCCTCCGCCTGGAGTCTCCCGCATCGCCCCAGGAGCCTGCATCGCTCCGGCTGTCTTTAGCGATCCTCACCAGCAAGAAAAGAAAGTCATGATCTTGAAGCCCCACCATGTAACTCCCAGGCGCCCCGGCACCTCCGGCACCGGGGCGCCAGTCGAACGGGTCGCCGACGCCCGCTCGTCGCCGCAGGCTGCTCCAACCGTGCCGAGCCGGGCTGTCCAGCTCAGGCACCCGAGCCCTGAGAGGACGTGTGTGACGATCTCCTTTACCAGTTCAAGGGGGCGAGACGATCGACGGGGCGAGGCGGCTGGAGGTCCTACCATTGGGGCCGTGGCACGCGAAGCGGCTCAGGCCGGAGCACACGAAACGCCCACAATGTCGCTGCTGCGCGCCCACCGCGACGAGATCCTCCGGCTCGCTGCGAAGCGGGGTGTGTCCAACATTAGGGTCTTCGGATCCGTGGCGAGGGGAGATGCAACTCCCGACAGCGATATCGATCTCCTTGTCGACTTCGAAGTACGAGACAGCGGGCTCGACTTGGTCGCATTCGCTCAGGATCTCGAGGAGCTGCTTGGCCATCGTGTGGAGGTCGGCACCGGCGTGCACCAAATCGTCCGGCCAAGGGTGGAGCAGCAGGCCGTTCCACTTTGACCGAGCACGACGACCTTCTGTACCTGGCTCACATCGGCGAAGCTGCCGACCGAATCCAGCATTCCGCGGCAGTTCAGGGTTGGAGAGCGCTCGACGCCGACGCTGATTGAAAGTATCCGTTTGCTGAGCTGATCCCGCCTACTGGGGGCGTGGCTCGCGCCACATTGGCGTGAGGACCGGAGCGCCGGGAGGCAGCGGTACGGGGTCGCGGACCTCGAAGCCGTGACGGGCGTAGAGCGGGATGTTCCGCGGGTTCGACGACTCCAGGTATGCCGGCACCCCCTCCCGGTCGCAGCGCTCGAGCATGGGCGACATGGCCGCCGACCCCACCCCCTTGCCCTGGACGGCTCTTCTCGTTCCTAGCGTCTCGAGGTAGTAGTGCGGCTCCCGAGGGTGAACCTTCTCCATCACCCCGAGAACCTTCCACGGCCGGGTGTTTCCTGGTCCAAAGGCGAGGGCCATGCCCGGCGACTGGCGGAGGATGGACGACAGCGGCGTTTTCCACCGATCGATGCCCTTCCAGATTGCGCCACCGGATCCGTCCTCCGACAGGTAGATCTCATGGTCTGAGTGACGCAGCTCGTCCCGAAGGAGGGCCCGGAAGAACCTCATCAGGCGTCGATCCCTGTGGGGCTTTCCCTCGAGCAGCCAGCCGAAGACGGGATCTTCGGCGAAGGCGTCAGCGAACGCCTCGGCTAGCCGTTCCCCGTCCTCGGGCCGTGCCCTGCTGACCGTGACGTCTGCCATACCTGCCCCCGTTCGAGGCGCTAATGCTAACGCCACGCAGTACGACGGCAGCGGGGAGTCGTGGCCGCAAGTCGCGCAGGGAGACGGCGGGGCGCATTATCGGTTACAGGAGGGGCACCCCTCCCGGCTCGCCGGCTCGCCTCGCCTCGTGGCCTGCCGGTAGAGTCCGTCCCAGTTCAGGGGGCTTTCGGGGTTCTTGGCGTCGAGGCTGCCGAGGCCGCTGGTTCGACTCCAGCCAGCTCCACGATGCGAGTGCTTCGCCGAACGCTTGTCGCCGTTGGTGCCGCCGGCCTCATCGCCGGGCTGCTGCGCCTCCGGGGCTCAGGCGGTGACCCGCCAGGGGAAGGAGGATGGCGGGAGCTCTCCGGGCCCGACCTGCGCTAGTGCGGGCGCTCGTGCTCGGCGCCGGGGCGGTCGGCGCTCGTGTTGCGCGACAGCTCGCGTCGAACGCCACGGTCGAATCTCTCGTCGTCATGGACCAGGTCGCCGACCGGGCCCGGTCGGTGGCCGAGAGCATCGGGCCGGGGGCGGACTGGCAGCCGTGGTCAGAGCGTGCGGTGAAGGGCCGCGACGTTGCAGTGCTCGCCGTGCCAGGAGACGTCCGAACCCTGGCCGAGATCGCGCTCGAGCACGGCGTCCACGTCGTGTCGGTGGGGGGACAGGAATGGGACGTGAGGCCGCTGCTCGAGCTCGATTCCGAGGCCCGTGAGCGCTCCTGTCACGTGGTGGTCGGGGCCGGATTCTCTCCCGGGCTCTCGTGCCTGCTGGCCCGCCACGCGGCGGCAACCTTCGACACCGTCGAGGAGATCCATGTGGCCAGGATCGGCACTGGCGGTCCTGCGTGTGCCCGTCAGCATCGTCGGGCGCTTCTCGCCTCGTGTGTCGATTGGCGCGACGGCACCTGGGTTCGGCGGCGGGGAGGCTCGGGCCGGGAGCTGTGCTGGTTCCCCGATCCGCTCAGCGGTCGGGACTGCTACCGGGCTGGATCGGGAGACGCATTGCTCCTGGCGCCGGCCTTTCCCGGCGTCGCTCGGGTCACTGCTCGCGTGGCGGCGTCGCCAGGGGAGCGGATCCTGTCGGTGTTTCCCCATCCCCGTTCGCGGCAGCCTGAAGGCGCGATCGGAGGAATCCGGATCGAGGTCCGTGGCCGTCGGGGGCAGGCCAGCGATGTCGTCGTGCTGGGCGTGGTTGACCGTCCGGCGGCTGCCGCCGGCGCCGTGGCCGCCGCCGCGGCGAGGTGGGCGGTCGAGTCCCGCCTGGCCCGCACGGGAGCCGCCGGTCTGGCCGAGCTGGTGCCCGAGGCCGTCCCGTTCCTGCGCCAGCTCGCGGACCGTGGTGTTCGGGCCGCCGTCTTCGAGGGGACGGGCTCCAAGGGGAGCTGACGTCGCTTGCCGGAAATGGAGGGGTGTTCCATCATGACGCGCTTGGTGGCCGAAGGAACCTCGAGCGAGCGGTGACGTCCCTGCCTCCTGAGGAGCCGGGGTGGACGCCTCCGGCAGGATCGGGTGTACCTCCGGGTCCGCCCGGGGCGCCCGGTTCGAGCGACGGGTGGGACCAGTACCCGGCGGGCGAACCGCCTGCCCGGGTTGTCCGCAACGGCCTCGGCGTGGCAGCGCTGGTGCTCGGCATCCTCAGTCTGGTGTTCATCGTCGTGTTCCCACCGGTCGGCGTGATCCTGGGGATCCTGGGGGTGGTCTTCGGGATCATCGGGGTCCGTCGGGTCCGTAGGGGCGAGGCCACCAACCGGGGCCAGGCCATGGCCGGAGGAATCACCGGCGGCATCGGTGTGGTTGTGTCGGCGGCCCTCCTCGTGGTCGTGGGCACCTTCATCTTCTCCCACCGCACACAGATCGACCGGCTGACCCAGTGTCTGCAGAACGCACACACTCAGCACGCCCGAGACGCGTGCCAGCAGCAGTTCCGGAACAGCGTCAACGGGCGATGACCCGCCGGCGGCGGATCGCCCTCTCTGCTTCGCCGCAAGTTCGCCGTCAAGCGGCCGCGACCACCGTTCTTGTCGCGTCTGGGCCCCGAAAACCCGGCCCAGATGCTGCGGGGTCGTCGCAGTGACCGGCGTCGACGTGTTCTTGACGCAATTACGGCGCTTCGACATCTGGCCGTCGGTAGGGTGTAGTGGCTCGTCAGCGCCGGACACCGTTGTCGAGTGCAGTGGCCACGATCGGGGGACGTAGCTCAGTCTGGTCAGAGCACCTGCTTTGCAAGCAGGGGGTCGTGGGTTCGAGTCCCACCGTCTCCACGTCAGTTCAGAAGCCAGAGGCGCCAGCGGCTTTTCAGGTCTGGATGGACGTCGCTGCGCTCGACACGTTGCGACCCCTCACGGCGACACGCGTGGCACTTGACGGCGCGCCGAACGCCGGCCATAGCTCGTCGTTCCGCGAAGTGACTGAAGCTTGTCGAACGATGGCATGGGGCCGCCAGTGTCGCGAGTTGTCGCCAGCTCTGCCCAGACCGGCAAGTCTGCGATCAGTTGTGGGTTGGCTGCCGCGCGCCGGTGCAGGATCTCGTCCGGCACCGACTGCGGATCGGGGGTGGCGTACTCCGCGACGATCTCGTCGTAGTGGTCAGCGAGCACGGTACTCATCGGATCGAGTCCGACCACGACCAGCATGCCGGTGGGCTCGGTGTCGAGCAGGACAGTCGTGAGGTCGGGTCGGTAGCGTTCGAGCACAGCAGTCACCTTGTAGGTGTCGCCCGCCCAGAGCAGCGTGTGCTGGTCGCGGGCAGCCTCCGACACCGACCGGGGGAGCACGTCGTCGAGAACGACGACGCTGGCCGATGTGCTCAGCCGTTCCGTGTTCATGAAGTCTCGGAGCACGAACTCGAAGATATGTAGGCCGTCGATGAAGGTGAAGTCAACGACTCCCTCCGAGAACCACGAGATGGCGTCAGCCCGTGCGAAGAACACGTCGCTGGTCGCCTTGACCAGCTTGAGGTCACACGCGATCTCGACCTCGATATTGAACTCCGGGTCCACGCCAATGGTTCGGGTGGTGGACCGGGCGAGCCCGAGGCCGTCGTTGATCCCGATCTCGAGGTAGCTCCGGGGCTGGTAACGCTCGTGGACGACCGTCAGGAACTGATGCCGCTCCATCGTGGGTCATCATTCTCGCTCATCTGGCGAGTGTCAGATCGCGACGAGCCTCGTTGTCCCAGCCTACGGACCCGGTAGCGGCGGTGACGATCCGAGCGCCGCCAGTCGGCGCACGTCGTCCTCGCTGGTCAGCACGATGACGTCGCGGATCGGCTGGCCGAGACCGACCAGAGCCCGCAGGGCCGCGTTGCCGGGGCTCCCAGCGGCGGGCACGTCGGTCGTCAAGAGCACGAGGCCGACACCAGGGCGGGCCGAGGCCAGCACGGCCGCCTTGCCGAGCGCCCTCCACAGCACGTCCGCCCGTCGCAGACCGGGCCGACTCGAGGTGAAACCACCGGCGAGGTCGACGTGCCAGCGCCGGCCGTGGGGATCCCGGGCCACGAAGGTCACCTCGACCCCCTCCGGGAACGACACCTCCTGCTCGATGTCCACGAAACCGCACCGCTCCAGCGTCACGCGTGCCACGTCCCGTGCCGCCCGTCCTTCCCGCAGTGCGCTCGCCTGGGTGTGTTCACCATGGGCGCCGTCATCGGGGGCACCCGGAAGGACGACGCGGAGCGGCCGCGAGCACGCCAGGCGTTGCCGCTCGGCCTCTAGCCGGCGCTTCGCGTGCAGCACGTACTCCTCATCGGTGTCGTAGCCCGCGAAGTGCCGCTCCGCTCGCATCGCGGCTACTGCGGTGGTCCCCGATCCCACGAATGGGTCGAGCACGAGGTCGTCGCGATACGTGTACAGCTGGATCAACCGCTCGGGGAGCTCGACCGGGAACGGCGCCGGGTGGCCCACGCGCGTCGCGCTCTCGGCGGGGATCTCCCACAGGTCGGTCGTCGCCTCCATGAACTCGTCCCGCGAGACGGACCCCTCGGACGGCAGCCCCCTGGCCGACCGCTGCCGCGCCGACCGGGCACGGTCGAATCGCCCCTTGCTGGCCACGATGACGCGCTCGGTCAGGTCCCGGAGGACCGGGTTGGCGGGCCGTTGGAACGAACCCCACGCGCACGACCCGGACGAGCCCCGCGCCTTGACCCAGATGATCTCGCCGCGCAGCAGGAGCCGGAGCCGGTCCTGCAGGATCCAGGTCACGTCGGCGGAGAGCGACCGATAGGGCCGACGGCCGAGATTGGCCACGTTGACAGCGATGCGGCCGCCAGGCTCGAGCGTGCGCATGCACTCGCCGAAGACCTCCTCCAGCATGGCCAGGTACTCGGCGTAGGTCGTCGGGACGCCCTGACCCAGGGCCGCCTCGTACTCCTTTCCGGCGAAGTACGGAGGCGACGTGACCACCAGGGCGACCGAGTTGTCATCCAGCTCGGGCATGCTGCTGGCGTCGTGGCAGAACACCTCGTCGATGCCCTTGCGTTCAGACATGCCTTCCTCGGCGGTGAGGACGGGGGCGGTGAACCGCCCATAGAAGGCAGACGAGTCGTGTCCCTCCCGGCGGGACACTCCGAATCTCGACGTCGAGGTGGTGTCACGTCTCGGTCTCGCCATCGTCGAACCGTACAGCAGTCATGTCGGAGGATGGTCGACCGAACGAGGGCGCTCGATCACATTGCCGGCCTGGCCGGGACGTCGTAGCGCAGCGTCAGCCGGGCAGCTGGCCGAGGGTGACCGTGACCGTCTTCTGACTCCCGTCGGGCTGGACCACGGTGACCTTGGCCTGGTTCCCGGGGCCGAGGCCGGCCAGGATGTCGTTGAGCGAAGATGACGACTGGACCTGCTGTCCGTTGATCGAGGTGATCACGTCCTGGGCCTTGATCCCCGCCTTGTCGGCCGCCCCGCCCGGCTGGACCTGGACGATGATGACGCCGCCGGGCTGACCGGAGCTGTTGAAGCCGGTCGTGGCCGTGATGTTGAGGGCCGCCCGTCCCGAGTTGGTGACCTTGCCCTGGGACGCCAGCTGTCCGGCGATGAGCTTCACCGTGTTGCTGTTTATCGCGAAGCCGATCCCGGACGCCGCGCCACCACTCTGCTGGTCAGTCGCCGCCAGCGTCGGGATGCCCATGACGTTCCCGTCGAGGTCGGCCAGGGCGCCGCCGCTGTTGCCGGGGTTGATCGGGGCGCTGGTCTGGATCGTGTTGGCCAGCGTGTGAGTCTGGTCCTCGCTCACCGTACGGCCGTTGAAGCTGACGATCCCGTTGGTCACGCTGCTCGAGAGGCCGAGGGGGTTGCCGATGGCGAGGGCGATCTCGCCCACCTGTACCTTGCTCGAATCGGCGAAGGTCGCCGGGGTGAGGTTGCTGGCCCCGCTGATGTTGACCACGGCGAGGTCGTCGGCGGCGAACTCCCCGACCAGTTTGGCGGGGAGAGTCTTGCCGTCGAAGAGGCTCACCTGGAAGCTCGTCGCGCCCCTGACCACGTGGTCATTGGTCACAATGTTGCCCTTGTTGTCATAGATGACGCCGGAGCCGAGCCCGGTGTCCGTGGTGATCTCCACGACCGAGGGCCGCACCTTGTTGACGACGTTGATGTAGGAGCTCTGGAGGGCCTGGGCGGTGGGACTGGCCGAGCTCGCCCCCGTCGTCGTCGACGAGGGAGCCGACGCATGCTGGGTCGACCCGCCGGTGCACCCGGCCAGCAGCAGCGCCACGATGACGGCGCCACCGAGGCTGCCCATGAATGGGAACCGCTTGCGCTTCACGCCCAGCATGGTGCCCTATCTAGCGCCGTCCGTCGAGGAGTCTGTCTCCGTCCCGGACTCCGACTCCAGCCGGCGTTCGCGGACATGACTGCGCACCCGCAGCAGCACGAAGAGGACAACCACCACAGAGACGAACCCGACCGCTGCCCAGGTCGACGTGGACAGGACCTTCTTGTAGGTATTGCCGAGGAAGTAGCCGAGGAGAGTGAAGCCAGTGGCCCAGATGACCCCGCCGATGGCGTTGGCCACGAGGAACCGGGGGTAGTGCATGCCTCCCATCCCGGCCAGGCCGGGAACCACGGCACGGAGGAAGGCGGTGAGCCGTCCGAGGATGACCGCCCACGCCCCCCAGCGCCTGATGAACTCGCGCGCCTTCTCCACTGCGGCGTGCCGCCGCCGGAGGGGTCTGACCGACAGCAGCCGCGGCCCGATCAGTCGTCCGACCTCGTAGCCGACCGAGTCCCCAGCGATGGCCGCAGTGGCCGCCACGACGATCATGACGACCACGTTGACGTTCCCCTGCGACGCGATCACCCCGCCCAGGATGACCGCCGTCTCGCCGGGCAGGACGAAGCCCAGCAGCACCGCAGCCTCCCCGAAGGCCAGGGCAGCGACGAGGATGTACACGAGGGCGCCGTGCAGCGAGAGGATGTGGTTGGCGATCGAGGTCAAGCCTCTCCAGTCTGGCCCCGCCATGGACGGTGTGGCGGCCGCAGTCGATCGCCCTGCCTCAACAGGTCCTCGACTCCTTTACCCTGTGATGGTGACCCTCCGGACGCGCCTGACGGTCGCCCTGCTGCTGAACCTGGGGATCGTCGCCGCGCAGGCGGTGGCCGGGTTCGGGGCACATTCGGTCGGATTGCTGGCCGACGCAGGTCACAATCTGGTCGACGGAGCGGGCCTCGGACTCTCGCTCTTCGCCGTGCACCTGGCGAGGAGGCCGCCGACCCTGGAGCGCTCGTTCGGCTATCACCGCTCCACGGTGCTGGCGGCCCAGGCCAATGCCGCGGCCATCTGCGTGGTCACGGTGCTGGTGGTGGCCGAGAGCGTGCACCGGTTCTTCAGTCCCCAGCCGGTGCAGGGCGCCCCGATGGTCGTGGTGGCGGCCGTGGCCCTGGCCGTCGACGCCATCGCCGCCGTGATCCTCTGGGACAGGAGCAGCGGGGACACCTTCACGGTGCGCACCGCCGTTCTCCACATGGGCGGCGACGCCCTGGCCTCGCTCGGTGTGGTGGTCGCCGGGTTGGTCATCCTCCTCACCGGCGGCTTCGCCTGGCTGGACCCGGCGGTCGGCCTGGGGATCGCGGCCCTGATCGCGTGGGGCGCGGTCGGACTGCTCCGTTCCACGACCGACGTGCTGCTGGAATCGGCCCCTCGGGGACTCGACGTGAGCGACCTCGAGCAGGCCATGGCCCAGGTTGGCGGCATCGATGGTGTGCACGATCTGCACGTATGGAGCCTGTCAGCTGAGGTTCGGGCTCTTTCGGCCCACCTGGTCCTGGCCGGACACCCGACACTGGAGGAGGCTCAGGCCACCGGAGTCAAGGTCAGGCGGGCCATCGCCGAGGACTATCGCATCGCTCACGCGACCCTGGAGCTCGAGTGCGAGACGTGCGCCGACAACGTCTCCGGGTGCGCCATGGACGAGCTGTCGCCGCCGGCGTTGCCCGTCCCTGACGGCGGGAGTTGATGTCCTGCCCGCGCCGCCAGGCGGCTAGCTTGGTCCAGTGAGCGAGCGCGTCGACGCGGGGCGCCCCTGGCATTCCCGTGTCCTAGCCGGCCGCTACCGCCTGATCGAGTTCATCGCCCGGGGCGGGATGGCAGAGGTGTGGGAGGGCCACGACGTCCTCCTGGCGCGACGCGTTGCGGTCAAACTGCCCCATGCCCACCTGGGTCGACAAGAGGCGTTCCGTCGGCGCTTTCGTCGCGAGGCCGTGGCCGCCGCCCGTTTGAGCCACCCCAACATCGTCGCCATCTTCGACACCGGCACTGATGACGAGGACAACTTCATCGTGATGGAGCGAGTCGACGGTCCGAGCCTCCGCCAGCTCCTCGTCCCCGATCGCCCGCTACCCGTCGACAGGGCTGTCAGCATCACCGCGCAGGTGGCCAGCGCGCTGGAGTATGCACACCGGCAGGCGGTCGTCCACCGCGACATCAAGCCGGCCAACATCCTGATCGGCCAGGACAGCATCGTGAAGGTGGCCGACTTCGGCATCGCCAAGGCAGCGCTCGGTGACGACATGACCCAGACGGGCACGGCGCTGGGAACAGCCCGCTACCTCGCCCCCGAGCAGGTCGAGGCGGGACGGCCGGACCGTAGGAGCGACATCTACTCGCTCGGCGTGGTCCTCTACGAGATGATCTGTGGGCGTCCCCCCTTCCAGGCCGACAACGAGCTCGCCCTCGCCCTCCAGCACCTGCGGGCTGTGCCTCCGCCCCCCCGCAGCGTGTCGCCCGAAGTGCCGCCCTGGCTCGAGGCCGTCGTGCTCACGTCATTGGCCAAGTCGCCCGAGCAGCGCTTCGCTACGGCCGAGCATCTCGCTGACGCGCTGGCCCGAGGACCGGCGTGGGAAGGTCCGTATCCTGCGACCGACGATGGCGCCGCGACGGGCCTCGATCGCGCCGGGTTCCGCCCGGTTCCCATCGGTGCCGACCAGCGACGTGATCGTCCGCCCACGAGCACGGACGCGGCAGCACCGTGGGTGCAGACCGGTGCGATGGGCGCGACGCCCACCGATCGGGACTACCTCGACCGAGGGGATCCCAGCCGGCCGCCGCCCTTCGGCGACCGACCGTTCCCCACTTCCACGCGGGCGTTCGACGCGCCTCCTGCACCACCGGACCAGGGGGCTTCGACGGGGCGACGTCAGTCGAGACGGCGCCTGGTTCCGCTCCTTGCCATCGCCATCGCCATCGCCGCCGCTGTGGTCGCAGCGGTCCTCGTCACGCATCTGAACGGCTCGAGCTCACACCCCGGATCGACGACCTCCCAAGGCGCGGCGACGAGCACCACCGGCACTGCGCTCGCCGTGACCGGCGCCACGTCGTTCGATCCCCCTCCGGGTGACGGCGTCGAGGACAACGGGGACCTCCCCCACCTCATCGACGGCAACCCGAGCACGACCTGGCACACCGAGTTCTACTCCGATCGCCAGTTCGGCGGGTTGAAGGCAGGTGTGGGCTTCGTGCTCACCCTCGACCAGAGCCGGCGGCTCCAGGACCTGGTGCTCACGAGCCCGACGCCCGGGTACGACGTGAGTGCCTACGTCGCCGACTCGTCCCCGTCCCAGCTGTCGGGTTGGGGGCAGCCAGTGGCTTCGGTCACGAACGCGCCGGCTCGGACCGTGGTGCCGCTGCACGGTCGTCAGGGCTCCCACGTGCTGGTGTGGTTCACGCTGCTCAGCACGTCGAATGTCGTGCAGGTCAGCCACGCCCAGCTCACCGCCTGACGGCTCGCTCACTCCTCCAGGCAGCAGCGCCCGAAGTCGAACGGCTCCCGCGAGCGGCTCGCCCAGTACGCCAGCGCGTGTTCCCCGTGGCTGGGGTCGATCACCCTACCGATCGGCACCACTGCGACCACCCGGGCGCCAGCCAGTTGGAGCGCGGAGGCGGCGCTCTGGGCTCGCGCGCCCGTCGTGAAGGTGTCGTCCACCAGCAGGATCCGAGCCCCCCGGACCTCCGGAGAAGCGACGAACCCGACGTCGGAGGCGACATTGTGGCCGATCGTTCCCATGCCCCGCACGAGGGTCTCCCGGTGTTGTCCCGCCAGCCAGGGGACCAGCCCCACCGCGCCCTCGAGCGGGTGAGGCCCCGGCCGGCCGGTCGAAGGCACCGTCGTGATGAGGTCCCATGCGCCGGCTCGACCGCCCCGCAGACAATCACCGTGATCGAAGAGGAATCGGGCCAGCAGCGACGCCACGAACGTCGTGTGTCGGCGGCGGTCGGCGGCCGCACCCCCGTCCTTGTATCGCCTGAGGGTGGCGTGCAGGCCGCCGGGGATCGCGTACAGGCTCAAGGGGACGACCTGGTGGCACGCTCGGCGCACCTGCCCGGTCACGTGGGCGCAGCTGTAGCAGGTCGAGAAGCCCGGCCTGGTGCAGCCGTGGCAGATGGCGCAGACACCGGGTCCCCGAGGAGGCACCGGTCGGCAGAATCTGGCCAGGGGTTCGCTCACCTCGTGCACGCTCGGCATCGCAGGCGGCGTGCGGTTCAGAGGAGCCGGATCTGTCTGGAGGATCGGCGGTGCTCGGGGACCGGCCCTCCATCCTGCACAAGCCGATCGATCGCCGACAGTAGATCGCCCGACCCGCCAACGACCGTGGCACCGCCCTCGTCGACTAGCGCCGACGCCCAAGGCTCGGAGCGGACGAGGGACTCGACGAGGAAGACCGGCCGGCCGTGCTCTCGCGCCAGCCGAGCCTGCATCCTGGCACCACTGGCGGCCGCCGCCTCCACGACGACGGTGCCCAGGGCGATGCCGCTGGTGACGACGTTGCGTCGAGGAAAAGATGCTCGCGACGGTGGGGCGTCGGGCCAGAACTGGGACACCACGGCCCCCGACCGACCGACCCGGAGGGACAGGTCGATGTTCTCGGGCGGGTAGACGCACCGGATCCCGCTGCCCAGCACGGCGATCGTCCGCCCGCCGGCCGCCAGGGCCCCGGTGTGGGCGTCGGTGTCGACGCCGCGGGCCAGACCGGAGACGACGGTCACGCCGGCTTCGCCCAGCGCCGCCGCCAGCGCCTGGGCCGTCGCCCGCCCATCGTCGGATGGTTGCCGGGTGCCGACGATGGCGATCGATCGCTCGTCGCGAGCCTCGAGCCGGCCGCGGAGGAACAGGAACGGCGGCCGGTTGAACACCTGCGCCAGGTTGGCCGGGTAACCGTCATCGAGCACCGTCACCACGCTGAGGTCCGGGTCCTCGGCGAACAGGCGGTCGAGGACGGACTTCCAGCGTTCGGACGAGTCGGCTGTCTCGGGCCTCGATGCCACGAGCGGAGCGGTGCCGCCGGCCGCCTCGACGGCGTCGGCGATCGCCGACCAGGGGCCCGGCGTCGTCTCGACCAGGGCCAGCAACCCGGCCGCCTCGCCGTGTCGGCCCACCGCTCTACTCTTCCCGGTGGAGCAGGAAGGTCCCGGTTGACCGGCTGACGAGGCGGCCGTCGGCGTCCCGGACGGTCGCCTCGACATAGGCCACCTGGCGGGCCATGCGCACGACCTCACCGCGGACGGTCAGCGTCTCCCCGGCCCGGGCGGACCGCATGGTCTCGGTCTTCATCTCCAGGGTGGCCTGGCTCCGGTCCCGTCCGTCCAGCCCGGCATTGACGGCGAAGTTCATCGCCGCGTCGAGCAGGACCGAGTGCACCCCGGCCTGCACGATCCCGCGGGGGTTGCAGGCGAGTGCCGTGGGCTCCCAGGTCGCCGCCGACCATCCGCCACCCTCTCCGTCGGCGCCGTACCCCTCGAACCGCCCCCCGACGGCGCCGATCACGGCCATGCCGCCATCGCCCAGCCAGCGGTCCATGTTCCTCACGGGCGCCAACGGTAGCGCTGGCCCGTGTCCTTGACCGTCCGGTCTAGTCTTGGGAGCCGACAGGACCTGAGGGAGAAGAGGAGCGTTCCATGCCTAGCGCTGTCATCGTGGATGCTGTCCGCACCGCCGGGGGGAAGCGAAACGGCAAGCTCCGGGGTTGGCATCCGGTCGACCTGGCGGCGGAGACGCTGAAGGCGCTGGTCGAACGCAACGATCTCGATCCTGGGCTGATCGACGATGTCGTGATGGGCTGTGTCATGCAGGTGGGGGAGCAGGGACTCAACATCGGGCGCAACGCCGTGCTCGCTGCCGGGTTCCCCGAGTCGGTGTGCTCCACCAGCGTCGACCGCCAGTGTGGCTCGTCCCAGCAGTCGGCCCATTTCGCCGCCCAGGGGGTCATCGCCGGGGCCTACGACGTGGTGGTGGCCGCCGGCGTCGAATGCATGACGCGGACGCCGATGGGGGCTTCGGTGGTTCCCGGGCTGGGCGCCCCCTTCGGCCCGAAGATGATGGCCCGCTACGCATCGGTCGGTGGGCTGGTGCCGCAGGGCATCTCGGCTGAGCTCATCGCCGACAAGTGGGGTCTGTCGCGGGAGGATCTCGACCGATTCGGCGCCGCCAGCCAGCAGCGGGCCGCCCGGGCGACGGCCGAGGGTCGCTTCCAGCGGGAGATCGTCCCGGTATCGGTGAAGGACGACGACGGCAACGACACCGTCGAGATCGTCGACACCGACGAGGGCATCCGCCCCGATACCACGGTCGAGACCCTCGCCCAGCTCAAGCCTGCCTTCAAGAAAGACGACGGGAAGGTCACCGCCGGCAACTCCTCGCAGATCAGCGACGGCGCGGCGGCCGCGTTGATCATGAGCGAGGAGCGCGCCGCGAGCCTCGGCCTGACGCCGAGGGCCCGCTTCCACTCCTTCGCGCTGGCCGGCGTGGACCCGGTCATGATGCTCACCGGTCCGATCCCGGCGACCGCCAAGGTGCTCGAGCGGGCCAAGATGAGCCTGGCCGACATCGACCTGGTCGAGATCAACGAGGCCTTCGCCTCGGTGGTCCTGGCCTGGGAGAAGGAGCACCACCCGGACATGGACCGGGTCAACGTCAACGGCGGCGCCATCGCCCTCGGCCATCCCCTCGGATGCTCCGGCGCCAAGCTGCTGGCCACGCTGGTCAACGAGCTCGAGCGCACTGGTGGTCGCTACGGCCTCCAGACGATGTGCGAGGGCGGCGGCATGGCCAACGCCATGATCATCGAGCGCTTGGGCTAGGCCCCG
>DASXCO010000104.1 GCA_036491125.1 Acidimicrobiales bacterium
GCCGCATAGCATCAGTAGAACTACGTAGATTTGGCGGCCTTCAGCGGCTCGACGGCCGCCAGCGACTCAGATGCGCTCGAGGATCGTCCCCGTCGCCAGGGCGCCGCCGCAGCACATCGAGACCAAGGCGGTCGTCTGGTCGGAGCGCTCCAGCTCGTGCAGAGCGGTGGTGATAAGGCGGCTGCCGGTGGCGCCCACGGGATGGCCGAGGGCGATGGCGCCGCCGTTGACGTTCACCTTCTCCATGTCCGGCTGGTGGACGCGCGCCCAGGACAACACGACCGATGCGAACGCCTCGTTGACCTCGAACAGGTCGATGTCACCCATGGTCATGCCGGCCTTGGCCAGCACCCGCCGGGTGGCGTCGACCGGGCCGTCGAGGTGGTAGTAGGGCTCGGAGCCGACCAGGACCTGGGCGACGATGCGGGCCCGCGGCCGGAGCCCGGCTGCGCGGGCCCGCTCCTCGGACATCCACAGGACAGCGGCGGCGCCGTCGGAGATCTGCGAGCTGTTGCCGGCGGTATGGATGCCGCCCTCGCGGACGGCGTTGAGCTTCGCCAGGCCCTCGGCCGTGGTGTCCCGAGGACCCTGGTCACGGTCCACGAGCCGGCGGCTCCCGATCGGTCCGTCGGGGCCGACCTCGGGCGCCTCGACTGCGGCGATCTCCCGATCGAAGCGTCCCTCGGCCTGGGCACGCGCCGCGTGCTGCTGGGACGCCAGGGCGAGCGCGTCGACATCCTCGCGGGTGATGCCCCGACGCTCGGCGATGCGCTCGGCCGCCCCGAACTGGTCGGGCATGTCGGCGGGATAGCCCTCCGAGCGGGGTATGCCCGGGCCGTTGAACACATTCATGCCCAGGCCGACCCGGCTCATGGCCTCGATGCCGCAGGCGATGCCCACGTCGAGCGCCCCCGCCGACACGAGCCCGGCGACGAGGTGGTTGGCCTGCTGCGAGGAGCCGCACTGGCAGTCCACCGTGGTGGCCGCCGTCTCGAACGGCAGCCCGGCACCGAGCCAGGCGTTGCGGGTGACGTTCGAGGCCTGCTCGCCGGCCTGGGTGACGCAGCCGCCGACGACCTGCTCCACGTCGGCGGGGTCGATGCCCGCCCGCTTGATGACCTCGACCTGGGCGGCGGCGAGGATGTCGGCGGCGTGCATGCCCGAGAGCACACCGTTGCGCTTGCCGATCGGGGTGCGCACGGCCTCGACGATCACGGGCTGGCCCATGGATGTTCCCTCCTGCTGCTGGTCCCGGCTTAGGTTATTGGAATCTGTTCTAGTCTGTGGCGGCGTGGCCCCGGCGCAGGGCCATTCGGGACAAAGGAGCGTCGATGGCTGATCTCGGATTCTGGAGCATCGCCGGGGAGGACCCCGACCACTTGGCGGTGGTCGACCCCGACGGCACCGAGATCAGCGCCGGTCAGCTGCTTGGTGCAGCAAACCAGCTGGTGCACGGCCTGCGCCAGCTCGGGCTCGAGCCGGGCGATTCGATCGCCATGGTGCTGCCGAACAGCGTCGAGGTCTTCGAGCTCTATCTCGCCGCCCTTCAGGCCGGCTGGTACCTGATACCGATCAACCACCACCTCGTCGCACCGGAGATCGCCTACATCGTCGAGGACTGCGACGCCAAGGTGCTCGTGGCCCACGAGCGCTTCGCCGATGCCAGCGCGGCGGCGGCCAAGGAGCTGGGATTCGCCGCGGACCGGAGCTTCGCCGTGGGTTCGGTGCCCGGTTTTCGTTCCTACGAGGAGCTCAAGGAGGGACAGCCGACCGCGCTCCCCTCCGACCGCCTCACCGGCGCGGTCATGAACTACACCTCGGGCACGACGGGCAAGCCCAAGGGAGTCCGCCGGCAGCTCCCGGCGGCGGACCCGGAGACGAGCGCCATCGCGTCAGGCGGGATGCTGCTGCTCTTCGGCTTGCAACCCCACGACGCCAACGTGCACATCTGCGGCTCTCCGCTGTATCACACCGCCGTGCTGGTCTTCGCCGGAGGCGCGCTCCAGCTCGGCCACACGGTCGTGCTGATGGACAAGTGGACACCCGAGGGAATGCTCGAGCTGATCGACCGCTATCGGGTGACCGGCAGCCACATGGTGCCCACCCAGTTCCACCGCCTGCTGGCCCTTCCCGACGAGGTCAAGGCCAAGTACGACCTCTCGTCGCTCCGTCACATGGTCCACGCCGCCGCCCCCTGCCCCGTCGACGTGAAGCGGGGGATGATCGAGTGGTGGGGGCCGGTGATCGACGAGTACTACGCCGCCAGCGAAGGCGGAGGCACGATGGTCTTCTCCGAGGACTGGCTGACGAAGCCGGGCACCGTCGGCAAGGCGTGGCCGATCTCGGAGGTGGTGATCCTCGACGACGAGGGCAAGGAGCTGCCCGCGAACGAGATCGGCACCGTGTACATGGCCATGGGGGGGGTCGAGTTCGAGTACTACAAGGACAAGCAGAAGACCGAGAGCAACCGGGTGGGGCGGTTCTTCACCGTCGGCGACATCGGCTATCTCGACGACGACGGCTACCTCTTCCTTCGGGACCGCAAGGCCGACATGATCATCTCGGGCGGGGCCAACATCTACCCGGCCGAGATCGAGGCCGTCCTGCTCGGTCACCCGAGGGTCGGAGATGCGGCGGTGTTCGGGGTTCCCCACGACGACTGGGGGGAGGAGGTGAAGGCGGTCATCGAGCCCGCGGCCGGCGTGGAGCCCTCTCCCGAGCTGGCCGAGGACATCCTGGCCTTCTGCGCCGACAAGCTGGCCCGGTTCAAGACACCGAGGTCGCTCGACTTCGTCGTCGAGATGCCCCGCGACCCCAACGGCAAGCTGTACAAGCGCCGGCTCCGCGACCCGTACTGGGAGGGACGGGAACGGGCCATCTGATGGCTGATCCCTCGGGCCGGCCTCCCGGGCCGGCCTCGGCTCCGTCGTCCGACAAGGTCAGGCTGGACCTCGACGGTCCGATCGCCACCATCACCAACGCCAACGTCGACAAGCAGAACGCCTTCGACGACGAGATGGACGCCCGGCTCTGGGAGATCCTCGACGAGCTGAAGCGACGTCCCGACCTACGGGCCGTGATCTGGCGCGCCGAAGGCAAGTCGTGGTCGTCGGGGCGCGACGTGAGCGCCATCGGCACGCTCGTCCAGGCCGCCTCGCACCACGAGCTCATGTCCCAGGGTCATCGCGGCATCCAGCAGCTCTGGGAGATCGAGGCTCCGGTCATCGTCGCCATCCAGGGCTGGGCCATCGGTGGATCCTTTCAGCGCGCCCTGCTGTGCGACATCCGCATCGCCGCCGAGGACGCCCGGTTCGCGTTGCCCGAGGCGACCTACGGCGTGATCCCCGACACAGGCGGCGTTGGAGTGCTTTACCAGATGTGCGGGCATGGTCTGGTGAGCGACATGGTGCTCACCGGCCGCCGTCTCTCGGCGGCCGAGGCGTTGGACCACGGGATCGTGTCGCGCGTCGTGCCTCGGGACGAGCTCGACGTCACGGCCCGCGAGATGGCAGAGAAGATCGCCTCGGCGCCGGCGGCGACGGTCAAGATGGCCCGCCGGGTCATTGCCCGCCTCGCCCAGCCCCAGCAGCGGGCGGCCATGGGCGACGAGCTCATCTACCAGACGTTCGTCAACAAGAGCGACGACTACGCCGAGATGCGGGCAGCTCGGACCGAGAACCGGCCGCCCGTGTACCGAGGGAGCTGAGGGGAGGGGCGATGACGAAGGAGATCGCCGACCGGATCGAGATCGACGACTTGCTGACCCGGTACGCAACGGCCGTCGACACGAGGGACTGGGATCTCTACCAGTCGGTGTTCACCGCCGACGCAGTCATCGACTACACCTCGTCGGGAGGGATACGCGGCGAGCTGGCCGAGGTGACCAGGTGGCTGTCCGACGCGCTGTCGATCTTCTCGATGAGCCAGCACATGGTCACCAACCGTGAGATCCGTGTGGCGGGTGACACGGCGACGAGCCGCAGCTACTTCTACAACCCCATGGGCCGGACCAAGCGGGACGGCACCCTCGCCCTGATGTTCGTCGGCGGCTACTACCGCGACCAACTGCGCCGGACCGCCGCCGGGTGGCGGATCGCCGAGCGCATCCAGGACACCGCGTGGTTCAGCTCGGCGCCCGGGTCACCGGGGCCAGCGGCACCCCCCTGAGCGCGGCGAGCCGGCAGGAATCTGCCAGCGCCTCAGTTGCCTTGGCAGTACCCCGCGCGGTCGGCGTGATCCGTACCGTCGGCGCACCGCACGTGGGGGTTGTCGGGTGAGAAGACGCCCTGCGGGTTCTCCCACGAGGGCACCACCCATGCGTGAACCGTCCAACCGACTGTGCCAAGGAAGTTGCCTTGCACACTCGCGCACTGTGCGGCGGTCACATCGGCATCGGCTGGGAACAGTGGCTGTACCCCTCCTGGTCCGAACTTGACGCAGACGTTGCTGTGCCGCTGCCAGTGGTCGTTGGATCCAGCGAAGCCTTGCGGCAGTTGCTCGCTAACTGCGAAGTACACGAGGCCTATGACCTGGGAGGTCGCGGCGGTGCCGTCATAGATGAGTGCCTCCGGCCGACCGGGATCGAACCCTCCGGACGCGCCGCTGGGGGAGATGTAGGTGGCGCCTTTCCTCGGTGCAAAGCCGCCGCCGAGTTGATAACCGTTCGCGGTTGCGTCGGACGCAGTCGGATAGCGCAAGGCGAACGCGCGAGCGTCGATGAGCTGCTGCTCGAGCGAAGCATGGGTCCCAGGATCGAGTGGCTGGTCGAACTGCGACGCTGTCGCGAGGTCTTGCGTCTTGACCGCATGACTTACACCCGTTTGGTCATGCACGGCCGGCGACACGATCGCCGCGGTAGCGACCGCCAGCGCACCGAACGCGGCGATGACCGCCGGAGCCCTGGCGGTGACCTGATTCGACCATCTGGCGACGAGGACGGCGGCGAGCATCGCAGCAACCGCTTCGAGCGCGACCGTCACGCCGTCGGCGAACCTCACCGCTTCGGCGTGACCTGCGGTCCGGCTCACGGCCCACACAACGATGAGGGCGAGGCTGGTCAGCGCTGTCGCACGGAGCACCCATCGGGTCGGGAACACGACTACCGCGCCCGCCAGTCCTATCTGCAAACCCGCTGAGCCGAGAGCGGCGGCTCCGAGCAGCGTCGACTCACGGAAGTTCGACGGTGCAATGGCGAGGTGCACGGCAGCTGCTCCGAGGAGCAGGGCACCGAGCAACAGATACACGGGGAGAGCGCGTCGAATATGGCTACCGGCGCTCGAGGGGGCCAGGGATGGCGCCGGCGGAATATGTGTAGCGAGAGAACGGTCCAGGACGTCGCTCACGTTGCCGCGTCCGTTGGTGGCCTCGGCGCTTCGGATCGACATCGTCGGGTCGCGGCGCTGCACTGTCAGGCCCCCAGGCGCCAGACCAGCGCAGAGCGCCCCACACCGTTGCGCCGTCCGATCATGCGCACCTCCCTGAGTGTCGACGCGGCCCCCCTAGCCTCGGCTTGGCGTTCGGAACCGTACTCCCCCCGAGCGTGGAACAGCCAAGTCCAATTGGGGCGAACCCGGCGAAGTCGCTCACGCCCGACGCCTGGTGCCCGGATAGGGCCGTTCTGGGCCAGACCAGTTATCCTGACGCCACGTCAAAGGCTCACAGTGGGGGTCCGTGATGCTCGACTGCAAGATCGCCGGAGCCAGCTTGGTCGACGGCACGGGCTCGCCCCGGCGGCGGGCCGACGTGGGCATTCGCGACGGCAGGATCACCGCCGTGGGCGAGGTGGACGAGCCCGCCCGACGGACCATCGACGCCACCGACCTGGTCGTGGCGCCGGGGTTCATCGACATCCACACCCACTACGACGCCCAGGTCTTCTGGGACCCGAGCGCCAGCCCGTCGCCGTACCACGGGGTGACCACCGTCGTCGGTGGGAACTGCGGCTTCAGCATCGCCCCGATGGCGCCCGAGCACGCCGACTACGTCATGCGCATGCTGGCCAAGGTCGAAGGGATGCCCATCGAGGCGCTGCAGGCCGGGCTCGATTGGGACTGGGGGTCCTATGGCGAGTGGCTGGGCCGGCTGGACGGCCGGCTGATGGTGAACGCCGGGTTTCTCGTCGGCCACTCTGCTCTTCGGCGCTCGGTCATGGGCGAGGCGGCCGTCGGGGCGGAGGCGTCCGAGGAGCAGGTGGCCGAGATGGTCCGTGTCCTCCACGAGTCCCTCGCCGCCGGCGGCCTCGGGTTCTCGTCATCGCGCGCGCCGACCCACAACGACGGGGACGGCCAGCCGGTGCCGTCCCGCCATGCGACGACCGAGGAGATGATCTCCCTCGCCTCCGCCGTGCGGGACCACCCGGGGACCACGCTCGAGTTCATCCCGACGGTCGGCGCGTTCAAGGACGAGCACATGGACCTCATGGCTTCCATGTCCCTTGCCGCCAACCGCCCCCTCAACTGGAACCTCCTCGCCATCACCTCCCGCAACCCTGACGGAGCCGCCAACCAGCTGGGGGCGTCGGACTACGCGGCAGAGCGGGGAGCCAAGGTGGTGGCCCTGGCCGTCGCCGACCCGGTGGAGGTGCGCCTCAACTTCCTCTCCGGCTTCATCTTCGACGCCTTGCCAGGCTGGTCGGCAACGATGAGCCTGCCACCTGGCGAGAAGATGAAGGCGCTCCGCGACCCTGACGAGCGACGGCGGCTCCGGGAGGGCGCAGCGTCACCCGACGCCGGCATGCTGCGGGCGATGACCAACTGGAAGACGCTGCGCATCGCCGAGACCTTCGATCCGGTCAACGAAGGTCTGACCGGCCGTCTCGTGGGCGACATCGCGGCCGAGCGGGGCGAGGACCCGTTCGACGCGCTCCTCGACATCGTCATCGCCGACGAGCTGCGGACCGGGCTGCTCCTCCCCGCCAGCGGAGACGATCCCGAGAGCTGGAGGCTCCGGGCGAACCTGTGGCGCGATCCTCGAGTCGTCATCGGGGCGTCCGACGCCGGTGCCCATCTCGACATGCTGAACACGTTCATCTACACGACGTCGCTCGTCGGCCCCTCGGTTCGCGATCGTCAGCTCCTTCCCCTCGAGGAGGCGGTGCATCTGATCACCGAGGTCCCCGCCCGCCTGTACGGCATCAGGGACCGGGGCCGTGTCGCCGAGGGCTGCCACGCCGACATCGTCGTCTTCGATGAAGCGCGCGTCGGGCCGCGGCCGGTGTCCACCCGGTACGACCTTCCCCGCGGCGCCGGCCGCCTCTATGCCGAGGCGGACGGCATCGAGCACGTGCTGGTCAACGGGACGGAGATCGTGAGAGCCAACATCCTCCGCGAAGACTGCCCGGGAACGCTGCTGCGCTCGGGCCGCGACACCGACACGGTGGAAGTGCCAGGCGGCCATGGGTAAGGACAAGACCCGGGTGCCGGTCATAGAGGGCTGGTTCACCATGGACGACGACCGGCCCCAGCTGCTCGGCAGCCGGTGCTCGTCGTGCGGCGCCCGCTTCTTCCCGAAGGCCGCCGCCTGTCGCAGCCCGCAGTGTGGCCAGGGCCAGCTGGAGGACGTACCGCTGAGCCGAACGGGGCGCGTCTGGTCGTTCACCGACAACCGCTACCAGCCGCCGCCGCCGTACGTCGCTTCCGACCCGTTCGAGCCCTATGCCATCGCCGCCGTCGAGCTCGCGGACGAACGCATGGTCGTGTTGGGCCAGCTCGAGTCCGGCGTCGATGTGACCGCGCTCGGCGTGGGCGCCGAGATGGAGCTGACGCTCGGGACCCTCTACGAGGACGACGAGCACGAGTACCTGGTGTGGAAATGGAGGCCGACTGGTGCCTGACGCGAACGGACAGGTGGCGATCCTGGGCGTGGGCATGCACCCCTGGGGGAAATGGGGCCGGAGCTTCGTGGAGTACGGCGTGACCGCCGCTCGGGCCGCGCTCGCCGATGCCGGCCTTCAGTGGCCAGAGATCCAGTACGTCGCCGGCGCCGATACCATCCGCAACGGCTACCCGGGCTACGTGGCGGGGGCGACCTTCGCCCAGGCGCTCGGATGGTCAGGGGCGCGCGTGTCGAGCTGCTACTCGGCCTGCGCCTCGGGGGCGACCGCCATCGACATCGCCCGGGCGAGGATCCTGGCCGGCCTGTGCGACGTCGCCCTCGTCATCGGTGCCGACACCACGCCCAAGGGCTTCTTCGCCCCGGTGGGAGGCGACCGACCGGACGACCCTGACTGGCTGCGTTTCCGCCTGCTGGGAGCCACGAACCCCACCTACTTCGGCCTCTACGCCCGCCGCCGGATGGAGCTCTACGGCGCGACCGAGCGGGACTTCGCCAGGGTCAAGGTCAAGAACAGCCGTCACGGCGCGACCAACCCGAACGCTCGGTACCAGAAGGAGGTGGGCGAGGACGAGGTGCTTGCCTCCCCGGTCGTCGCCAGCCCGCTGCGGCTGCTGGACATCTGCGCCACGAGCGACGGGGCCGCGGCGGTCGTGCTGTCGAGCCTGGATTTCGCCCGACGCAGGCGGCGCCGGGCGGTAAAGGTCGCCGCCGTCTCCACGGTGACGCCGCGGTATCCGAACACGGTGATCGAGATGCCCAACTTCGCCACCGACTCGGCCACTGGTGTGGCTCCCCCGGATCTGGCCTTCCGTGACTCGATCGCGCACGCCGCCTACGACGAGGCGGGGGTGGGTCCCGACGATCTCGACCTGGCCGAGGTCTACGACCTGTCAACGGCGCTGGAGCTCGACTGGTACGAGAACATCGGCCTGTGCAAGGAAGGAGAGGCCGAGCGGCTCCTCAACGACGGCGACACCACGTTGGGCGGCCGCATCCCGGTGAACCCGAGCGGCGGGCTGGCCTGCTTCGGAGAGGCCGTCCCCGCCCAGGCCATCGCCCAGGTGTGTGAGCTGACGTGGCAGCTGCGGGGAGAGGCCGGCGGCCGCCAGGTCGAGGGGGCCAAGGCGGGCGTGACCGTCAACCAGGGGCTCTTCGGCCACGGATCGTCAGTGGTAGTGGTGAGATGAGCGAGGCCTACATCGTCGACGCGGTACGGACCCCCGTCGGGAAGCGGGGCGGGGGCCTGAGCCAGGTCCATCCCGCCGACCTCGGGGCCCGCGTGCTCCAGGCGCTCATGGCGCGCACCGATGTCGACCCCGCGGCGGTGGAGGATGTGCTGCTCGGCTGTGTCGACACCATCGGGCCCCAGGCCGGCGACATCGCCCGGACGTGCTGGCTGGCCGCGGGGCTGCCCGAGGAGGTCCCGGGCACGACGATCGACCGGCAGTGCGGCTCCTCCCAGCAGGCGCTGCATTTCGCCGCCCAGGCCGTGATGAGTGGCACGAACGACCTCGTCGTGGCGGGCGGCGTGCAGAACATGAGCATGATCCCGATCGCGTCCGCGCTCACAGCCGCCGAGCCCCTCGGCTTCTCGGACCCCTTCTCCGGTTCGTCGGGATGGGTCGCCCGCTACGGCACCCAGGAGATCTCCCAGTTCCGCGGGGCGGAGATGATCGCCGACAAGTGGGGCGTCTCGCGCGAGGACATGGAGCGGTTCGCCCTGGAGAGCCATCGCCGGGCCCGGCAGGCCATCGCCGAGGGTCGGTTCGAGCAGGAGATCGTGGGGCTCGACGGCGTCACCACTGACGAGGGCCCGCGCGACACGTCGCTCGAGAAGATGGCGTCGCTGCCCACACTCGTCGACGGAGGCCGCCTCACCGCGGCGGTGTCGAGCCAGATCTCCGACGCCGCCAGCGCCATGCTCGTGGCATCGGAGCGCGCCGTGCGCGACCACGGGCTGCGACCCAGGGCCCGTGTCCACCATCTCAGCTGCCGAGGGGCCGATCCCGTCTACATGCTGACGGCGCCGATACCCGCGACCGCCTACGCCCTCGAACGCTCGGGGCTGTCGCTGGACGACATCGATCTCGTCGAGATCAACGAGGCGTTCGCCTCGGTGGTGCTGGCGTGGCAGCAGGAGACCGGCGCCGACCTGGACAAGGTCAACGTCAACGGGGGCGCCATCGCCCTCGGACATCCGCTTGGCGCCACCGGGACGAGGCTCATGACGACCCTGCTGTGCGAGCTGGAGCGGACGGGCGGGCGCTACGGGCTGCAGACCATGTGCGAGGGCGGCGGCCAGGCCAACACGACGATCATCGAGCGACTCGCCTGAAGCTGGGAAGGCGTTCTCCCGTCGTTGGTGCCGCCGGACCGCCGCGCCCACTCGCTGACCACAGGCAGGCGATCCGGCCCGGTCGCATCGTCGGCGTTCTGCGAAATCGCCGCCGATGCGCCGGCCGGCTCGCCGTACGCGCTCGATCGCAACTGAACGCGACATGAACAGCTGGGTCGGCACTCTACGAGCGACCTTGTAGCGTTCAGGCCGCAGAAACGGCACCTGAACGCCGCGAGAAAGGGTTGCACGGGACTCAGCGAGCGAACTTGTCGCGAGGAGCGCGATTTGTGCGGCAGTCTGCGCCGGATCGCCGCCCCGCCCACGGGCCCAGAGGGAGTGGCAGCGCCGCTCACTCGCGAACGCCTCCGTCTACCACGGGCGTGACGCCAGGT
>DASXCO010000105.1 GCA_036491125.1 Acidimicrobiales bacterium
AGCGGCTGAGACAGGATCGTCGGATCGGGAACGCCCACACCGGTGATCACCCCGTTGACATGGATCGGCGGCGTGACGCGCCAGGCACCGACGGCCTTCGACTGCTCGGCCCCGGCCACGACGTCCAAGCCGGCCAGCCGCAGCGTGGTGAACATACCGGGTCCCACGCCGGAGAGAGCTTCGGGGTCCTCCCACCGGAGGAGGTAGGGGCCGTTCCGACCCACTGCTCGGGCGGTGCTCGGTGCGAGGTGGGCGATGGCGTCGGACGCCGGGGCGACCGGTAGCGGCGCCGGCAGGGCGTCGGCGCTGCTGACAGCGACCAGGACGAGCGTTCCTGTGGCGACGAGGAGGCCGGCGACCCGAGCCGACCTGCCGACGCCCCGGCCACGGGCAGGTGAGCCGTCGGCACGCAGTCGCGCAGGCAGCCCTCGCAGAGCCTCGACCAGGCACCACCCGATGGCCAGCCACAGCAGCAGCGCCACAACCCACCACCAGCGGACGAGGTAGTTGGCGAGGATCCCGTTGACCCTCGCGGTGGCCACAAGGCCGATCACGGCCATGGTCACGGCGACAGCGGCGAGGCGCGCCGCATCTCGGGCCCCGCGTCGCCACGCCAGGAGACCACAGCCGACCGTGGCGAGCAGTACCAGGACAGCCGGCACGGCAGCCCCTCTGGCGACAAAACCGACCGAGTTGGTGTCACGACCGGTCAACCAGGGTCCCGGCGGACCGAGCTCGGTTCCCATCGCCCCGAATGCCGTCTTCCACCCCACCGCCGGTCCCCCAGCGATGTCCGCGGGCTGCTGCGACGAGCCAGGGTGGACGAAGTACGAGGCCACCTCACCGAGGTTCCCCGGATGCCCGGTCGCCTGTTGGATCAGTGGCGGCACCCACAGGACAACGGTGACCAGGCCGGCGATGGCGAGCCAGCGCCCGAGGCGCGCTCTTGCCCGGCCGAGCACAGCTAGGACGAGGACGACTGCGAGCACCCCCACGACCAGCGGCGCGTAACCCACATGCGTCTGGACGACGAAGGACCCGACGCCGGCCGCCCAGGGAAGGGTGGGGTGGTCGCCGCACGCCACGGACCACGCCAGCAGGGCGAAGAACAGGAACGGCAGCAGGGCGGCCCACGGATTCCACGGATCGATCAGCAGGCCGGGTCCGAGCGCGTGCACGAGGGCGGCGACGAGCAGCGCCGTCCACAGCACCAGGGCGGTGCCACCTCGGCGGCGGGCGACGACGGCCACACCGACCAGGGCGGCCGCGTTCAGCAACGCGGTCCCGGCCAGCACGCCCGTCTGCCCCAGCAGCCGCTGGGCGGGAGCCAGGATCAGGAAGAGCAGCGGGCCGGGGTGGTACCACCCAAACCGCGAGAGCACTCCCACCAGAGGCGTGTGCTGGCCACCGACGTCGCCGATGCGGAGCACCTCGAGCGCCTGGTCTCCCGACCCGTACCAGTGGCGGCCGAGCAGGGACACGGCGGCCACCAGGGCCGGGAGCACCAACAGGCAGGTCACGGCGAGCGGGGCCACCCGCCTGCTCCCGGGATGGGTCCGAGCGTCGCTCGGTGGGGCCTCGACCGTGGCCGTCACGGCCACATGTGTAGCAAGACCGAGGGGGCGGCGAGAACGCCGCGGTTGGCGTAACCTGCCGCGGGTGGGCGAGGAGGACCGTCGGCGGTGGGCCGTCCCCGCTAGTCAGGGGCGGATGGACGACATCGACCTGTCACTGCTCGATCCCGGCGAGGAGGACGACCGTCACTTCCTGATCGTGGCTGACCACCCGGAGCTCCAGCAGGCCATCGACGACGACCAGGACGAGATCACACTGCGGGGCAACCTGATGAGCCCGCGTCTCCACATCTCGATGCACGAGATCGTGGCGAACCAGCTCTGGATGGACGACCCACCCGAGACCTGGCCGACGGCGCAGCGGCTGATCGCCCTCGGCTACGAGCGTCACGAGATCCTGCACATGCTGGGCTCGGTGGTCTCCGGCGAGGCCTGGCGGACCCTGCACTACAAGGAGCCGTTCGACCCGGACCGCTTCCGTGCCGGCCTCGAAGCCCTTCCCGACTCCTGGGAAGCCGAGCGGGCCGAGCTCTGACCCGCCGAACCCGGCCCCACCACGGCTACGCTCCGGGTCCGGTGCCCCTCGACCAGCTCGTCACGCCTGCACTGGTCGTCGACGCCGACGCCCTGGAGCACAACCTGGCGACCATGGCCGCCGCCCTCCCCGGCGCCCGCATGCGCCCGCACGTGAAGGCCCACAAGTCGACGGCCTTGGCTGCCCGCCAGGCGGAGGCCGGCCATCCCGGCTTCACGTGCGCCACCATCGCCGAGGTCGAGGGCATGGCCGCGGCCGGACTGGGCGGGGACCTGCTCCTGGCCAACGAGGTCGTCGACGCCCGCCGCCTCGGTGCCGTGGCGAGATCCGGGGCCCGGGTGACGCTCGCTGTCGACTCGCCCGCGACCGTGGCTGCCGCGGCCGACGGAGGTGTGCGCGAGGTCGTGATCGACGTCAACGTCGGGTTGCCGCGCTGTGGTTGCGCGCCCGAGGACGCGGGGCGCCTGGCCGAGGAGGCCCGCGCCCGGGGCCTGGAGGTCCGGGGGGTCATGGGCTACGAGGGTCACGTGGTCGGTCTGGAGGACCGGGCACAGCGCACCGCCATGGTCGCCGACTGCATGGCGCTGCTCGTCAAGGCTCACGCCGATGTCGGCGGCGAGGTGGTCTCGGCGGGTGGCACCGGCACCTACGACCTCAACCACTGGGCCACCGAGATCCAAGCCGGGTCCTACGCCCTCATGGACACCGCCTACGGCCGGCTGAACCTGCCCTTTCGTCAGGCGCTCTTCGTGCTGTCAACGGTCATCTCGGTCTCACCCGACTGGGCGGTGGCCGATTGCGGCCTCAAGTCGCTGGCCATGGACCACGGCAACCCGACCGTCGAAGGGGGCACGGTCTGGTTCTGCTCCGACGAGCACGTCACCTTCGGCCCCACCGATCCGTTCCGAGTCGGCGACCGCGTTCGGGTCGTCCCGGCCCACGTCGACCCGACGGTCGCCTACCACCGCACCATGCACCTCGTGCGGGGCGGCGAGGTGATCGGCGCCATGCCGGTGGACCTCAGGGGCTGGTGAGCAGCGCGGCCAGTTCCCGGAAGGCCCGGGCCCGGTGCGACAACGTTGCCTTCTGCTCGAGCGTCATCTCGCCGAACGTTCGTCCTCCGCCGCCGTCCGGCGCGAAGACGGGGTCGTAGCCGAAACCCTCCTCCCCTCGGGGCTCCTCGGTGATCGCCCCCTCGACCGTGCCCTCGGCCAACACCTCGCGTCCGTCGGGAAAGCTGACCAGGGCCACGGTGCGGAACCGCGCCCGCCGCTCGCCCACTCCCTCGAGGGCGCTGAGCAGCTTGGCCACGTTGTCGCTATAGCTGGCGTCCTCCCCCGCGTACCGCGACGATCGCACCCCCGGAGCGCCCCTCAGCGCCGCGACCTCGAGCCCCGTGTCGTCGGCCACCGCGGCTTCACCGGTCGCCTCGACGACAGCCTGCGCCTTCAGGCGGGCATTGTCCTCCAATGTCCGCCCGCTCTCGTCGACCTCCGGCAGGGAGGCGGGACGCGGCGCCAGCTCGACGTTCGTGAGCAGGGCGGCGATCTCGACCGCCTTGTCGGGGTTGGCCGTGGCGAGCACCAGCCGCATCAGGGTGCGCCCCTAGCGCGACGGCGGGGGCTCGGACAACGCCGCCGTCTGCAGCTCCAGCAGGCCGGCGATGCCGTGCTCGGCCAGGCTGAGCAGCTCCTCGAGCTCGGTCTTGGAGAACGGCATCCCCTCTGCCGTGCCCTGGATCTCGATGAAGCGGCCGGACGACGTCATCACGACGTTCATGTCCACCTCGGCGGCCACGTCCTCGCGGTAGTCGAGATCCAGCAGACAGGAGGCCTCGACCACGCCCACCGACACGGCCGCGCACGCCTCGCCGAGCGGGTGCGCGGACAGGCGACCCTGCTGGAGGAGCCGGGTCAGCGCGTCGTGGAGCGCCACGTAGGCGCCGCAGATCGATGCCGTGCGCGTCCCACCGTCGGCCTGCAGCACGTCGCAGTCGACCACCACCTGCATCTCCCCCAGCGTCGCCATGTCACAGACGGCCCGCAGGGACCGGCCGATCAGGCGCTGGATCTCCTGGGTCCGACCCGACTGTCGGCCCCTCGCCGCTTCTCTCGGCGTCCGCTCGATCGTCGAGCCGGGGAGCATCGAGTACTCGGCGGTCACCCACCCCTTGCCGCCACCACGCATCCACGCGGGCACGCGGTCTTCGACCGACGCCGTGCACAGGACTCTCGTGCGACCGGCCTGCACCAGCGTCGAGCCCAGCGGCGCCTCGGTGAAGTCGCGCACGAACGACGTCGTCCGCAGCTCGTCGATCGCTCGGTCGTCGGCCCTCACGCCATTTCTCCTTGCCGGCCTTCCGGGCCGACCACGAACGCAGCGCCGGGCCGGGCCAGCTCCAGCTCGGCGCCGAACGCCGTGCTGCCCTCGTCGCGACTGGCCTCGGCGGCCACCGTAGGCCAGCGGTGGGTCAACACCAGCCGGCCGACGCCGGCCTCCCGACCGGACGTCCCGGCCTGACGAGCGCTCATGTGCTGGGCTCTCCCTTCGTTGTCTCGCAGGTAGGTGGCCTCGCACAGCGCCAGATCGAGGCCGGGGCCGAGGGCCTCGAGCGACCACGCCGGCCCGGAGTCGGCAGAGTATCCGACCGAGGAACCGTCACCGTCGACGCGCACGGCCAGCGTCTCCGGACCGTGGTCGGTGCGCCGGAAGGTGAGACTGAGGGCGCCGACACCGATGCGGTCGCCGTCGGCGATCTCGCGCCAGTCGTAGACGTCAGGCGGATCGAAGTACAGATGGGAGCGGAGTCCGCCCGGCGCGTACACGGGCACGGGGCCGCCGCCGATCACGTAGGTCCGGGCCACCGCGAATCCCTCGAGGTCGATCCAGTGATCGGGGTGCTCGTGGCTGAGCACGACCGCATCCACCCGACGGAGGTCGAGGTGCTGCTGGAGATTGGCGAGGGTGCCTGACCCGGCGTCGAGCCACACACTGACGCCACCGCCTTGCACCAGGTAGCCGCTGCAGGCGCCCCCTGGACCCGGGTAGCTGCCGTCACAGCCGAGGACGGTCAGGCGGAGGCTCACGGGTGCAGGCCGGCCCGGGAGGCCGGCCCGAGAACAAGGCCGCAGGTGCCCAGCACCTAGGCCGGGTCCCAGGAGACGCGCTCGACGTCGTCGAGCTCGGGTCCGAGCAGCCGGCTCCCCAGCTCGCGGAACAAGCCGATGTCGCCCGAGGAGAGGAACCGATGAGATCCCTTTGCGGCGGTGCGGTGGCCCAGGCCCGTCTCCGAGATGATTGACAGCACCTCGAACGCCGTCTCCTCCGCCGAGGACACGAGCACGACCCCGCGACCCATGACATCGCCGATGGTGCGAGCCAGGAAGGGGTAGTGGGTGCAGCCCAGCAGCAGGGTGTCGATGTGGTCCGACCGCATCGGGGACAGGAGGCGCTCGACGAGCACGTAGCACTGGTCGCTGTCGGTCTCGCCCCGCTCGACGAACTCGACGAAGCCGGGGCAGGCGGCACACCGCAGGGTGACCGGCGCCCTTTGGGCGCGCACCGACCGCTGGTAGGCCCCCGACGAGATGGTGCCGACCGTGCCGATCACCCCCAGCCGGCCGTTGCGGGTCGCCTGCACGGCGGCGCGCACGCCGGGATCGATGACGCCGACCACCGGGACATCGAGCTCGAAGCGGAGCAGGTCGAGGGCGGCGGCTGCCGCCGTGTTGCACGCCACCACCAGCATCTTGACGCCGTGCTCAGCGACGAGATGGCGGGCGATCTGGCGGGCATAGCCGCGGACCTGGTCCAGCGGACGAGGGCCGTAGGGGTAGCGGCCCGTGTCGCCGACGTAGACCAGGTCCTCGCCGGGAACCAGGTCGAGCAGGGCCCGTATCACCGTGAGCCCGCCGAAACCGCTGTCGAAGACCCCGATGGGGCGATCGTCCACGGGCGAAGACTACCGGTGGGGCGCCGAAGGGCCGGGGACGACGAGGTCGGGCGTGACGTCGTCCACATCCCGGGCGCCGGCCAGCGCCATGACGTGTGCGAGCTCGTCGCCGAGCCGCTCCAGCACCCCCTGAGCGCCAGCGGCGCCGCTCGTAGCCAGGCCCCACAGGACGGGGCGGCCCACGAGCACCGCCCGGGCCCCGAGGGCCAAGGCCTTGAGGATGTCGGTGCCCCGCCGGATCCCGCCGTCGACATAGACCTCGGCCCGACCCCCTACTGCGCTCAGCACCTCAGGGAGGGCGTCAGCTCCCGCCACCGCCCCGTCGAGCTGGCGGCCTCCATGGTTCGAGACGACGAGCGCGGACGCGCCGGCATCGAGGCAGCGCAGGGCGTCGTCGCCCCGCAGCACCCCCTTCACCACCACCGGCAGCCGGGAGATCGACGACAGCCACCCGATGTCGTCGAACGTGACCGCCGGGCTCTGGTGGGCGCCCGGGTAGTCGTCGGGGTCGGCGACAGTCAGCCCGGCGCCTGCGGGGAGGTTGGCCATGCCCACGCCGGGGGGCAGCACGAAGCCGTTGGCAGCGTCGCGCCGCCGGTGCCCCACGATCGGCGTGTCACCCGTGAGGACAAGGGCCCGATAGCCCGCCGCCGCCGCCCGGGCGACCAGGTCCGCTGTCCATTCGCGATCCCTGAGCACGTAGACCTGAAACCACAGTGGGAGCTCGGGGGCAGCGGCGGCGATGTCCTCTAGGGTCGTCGACGCCCGAGTGGACACGACCATGATGGTGCCGGCCGCCTTCGTGCCTTGTGCCGTGGCGAGCTCGCCTTCGGGATGCGCTAGCCGGTGGAAGGCGACTGGGGCCACCATTACCGGAAACCGGACGGGCGTGCCGAGGACCGTGGTGGCGACCACGACCTCCGACACGTCGGACAGGATCCGGGGCCGCAGCCGCAGCCGGGCCCAGGCGGCGACGTTGTCCTCCAGGGTGTGCTCGTCCTCGGCCCCGCCGGCGAGATAGTCGTAGACGGCGCTGGGGAGCACGCTGCGGGCCTGGTCCTCCAGGGCCTCGAGCGGGGCGCCCACCGCCCGGGGCTCAGAAATAGATCGTGTGCCGGGCTCGCTCCGTGACCGCGTCCAGATCGCCGGTCCAGGCACCCGTCGAGAGGTACTTCCAGCCGCCGTCGGCGACCACGATCACGATGACGCCGGCGCTGATGGACGAGGCACACCGGGCCGCCCCGGCCATGACGGCCCCTGAGGAGATGCCCCCGAACAGCCCGACATCGGTCAGCCGCCGGGTCCACTCGATCGACTCGCGGGTCCCCACCATCGTCTTGCGGTCGAGGAGATCGGGCCCGTTGTTGTCGAGGAAGATCGGTGGGATGTAGCCGTCGTCGAGATTGCGCAGCCCGTCGACCATCTCACCCGTCGGCGGCTCGATGGCCCAGACCTGGAGGGCCGGGTTGCGCTCCTTGAGGAACCGGCCGACGCCGAGGAGGGTGCCGCTCGTGCCCAGCCCGGCCACGAAGTGGGTGACCTCGGGGCAGTCCCGCCAGATCTCGGGCCCGGTCCCCTCATAGTGGGCCTTGGGGTTGGCCTGGTTGCCGTACTGGTACAGGAAGGCGTACTCGGGGTGCTGCCGGGACAGGTCGCGCGCCAGGCGCACGGCGCCGTTCGATCCCTGCTCCCCCGGCGACTCGATGATCTCCGCGCCCCAGACCTCGAGGAGCTGCCGGCGCTCGATCGACACGTTGGCGGGCAGCACGATCTTGAGGCGGTACCCCTTGATCCTGCACACCAAGGCCAGGCCGATGCCGGTGTTACCGGAAGAGGGCTCGATCAGGGTCTGGCCGGGCTTCAGCGAGCCCTCCTTCTCCGCCTCCTCGACCATGGAGAGGGCGATGCGGTCCTTGACTGATCCGCCGGGATTCTGCCCCTCGAGCTTGGCGAGGATGCGGACGTCGGGGTTGGGGCTGAGGGCGCTTACCTCGACGAGCGGCGTGTTCCCGATCAGGTCGAGGATGCTGGCGTAGTAGGCCATGACACTCCTACGGCCGTGCCGGGCCGGCCCCCCCGGCCACGGCGGGGAGGATGGTGATCACGTCGGAGTCCGACACCTTGGTGTCGAGCCGTTCGAGATAGCGGACGTCGTCGTCGTTGCGATAGACGTTGACGAACTTGTGTAGGGTCCCGTCGGGGGTGACCACCTGGCCGGCCATGCCGGGGAAGGTCTGGACCAGGTCCTGGAGCACCTCGCCGACGGTGGAGCCGGAGGCCGAGACCGACGATTGGCCGCTCGCATGCTGGCGGAGGACCGTGGGCAGTCGCACTTCTACGGGCACCAGACCCTCCAGGGGAAATGTTGACCTGTTCGCTACAGATTCTAACGGCCTTCCAGTACGACCGGTTCTTCGTCGATCTTCCCGTCCACGATCCGGTACGAGCGCAGGGTCGGGCTGTCGTCCCGGAGCGAGACGAGCACGTAGTGCCAGCTGGGATCGGGTGCCTGGGCCACGTCGGTGGCCGATGGATAGGGGTCGGTGTGGGTGTGGGAGTGGAAGACCCCGACGATCTCGAGGCCGCGGGACTCGGCGTCGCGGTCCGCCCGCAGGTGATCCCGGGGGTCGACCGTGTAGGTCCGAGCCGAGGCGGCCGCGTTCCTCGTCGGGTAGCAGACGGCGATCCGGGTGCTCGCCGGGTCTCCCCCGAGGAGCCCGCAGGCCTCGAGTGGCAGCCCAGTGGCCTCGTCGAGCTGGGCCCCGAGGCAGTGCCCGACGAGCTCGGTGTAGACCGCCACGGGAAGCCGAAGCATCGGGCCGAGAGGCTACCGTCGAGCTGGCATGTCACCCAAAGCACGCGCTCGTTCGGGGACGGGGGCGAGCCAGCGAGGTACCAACGGGGCGGGAAAGCGAGCTCCCGAGCGGTACCGCCGGATCGCCCAGAACCGGCGCGCCCGGCACGACTACGACCTGCTCGAGACCTTCGAGTGCGGGATCGTCCTCCAAGGGGGCGAGGTGAAGTCGCTGCGGGCGGGCAGGGCGGCACTTCGCGACGCCTACGCCCGGGTCGAGGGAGGCGAGGTCTGGCTCGTGGGCGCCTATGTGGCACCCTACGAGTACGCCCAGGGCTTCGGCAGCCACGACCCCGACCGTCCTCGCAAGCTGCTCCTTCACCGGCGCCAGATCGACGAGCTGGTCGGCAAGACGAAGCAGCAGTCCCTGACGCTGGTGCCGCTGTCCATCTACTTTCGTGACGGCCGGGCCAAAGTGGAGCTCGCCCTGGCCCGCGGCCGCCGCACCTACGACAAGCGCCGCGCCATCGCCGACCGAGACGCCGAGCGCGAGGTGGCCAGGGCCGCGGCCCGCCATCGGCGCGGTGAATGACGACCCAGTGGCCGGCGGGCCGGGGGCCCCTGCCTCGATCGTCCTGATCGGTACGAGAACTGGCGCCGGCTCCTCGCGACCGTTCTCGTCCCGTCTGGGGCCGATTTATCGGCTATAGACGCGACAGGGTCGCCTGGCGGCCCACTTTGGGCCCGAACTTGTAGCGATCAGGGCGCGATCGCCGATCGGATCCGGCCGGGGGGCCCGACCGGTAAACTGTGGGTTCGCACATTGACCAGGGGGTGATTGGCTTCGACTTCGGTCGTCGAGATGGGAGAAGCGAGCCGTGGTCTCCGGAGTCCACGTAAATAAGCCGGAAACCAAACAAACGCCGAGCCTCAGCTCGAGCTCGCTGCTTAAAAAGTAGCGACGTCCGACCGGTCTCAGCCCTGCGGGCCGGATCCGGGCGACATCTAGCGGGGCTTACCCAGCTGGTAGTGCCGACAGGCCAACGGGGACAATTTCGTCGGCTGGGACCTCGCACCGATGCCGGTGGCGATGCGAGGGCCGAGACACTTCCACCGACTGCGCTCGGAGAAGGCCTGTCAAGAAGCCGAAGGACGCGGGTTCGATTCCCGCCACCTCCACGAACGAACCAACGAAACTCAGGGGTGTTCCCGAAAGGGAGCGCCGAGTGATCTCGAAACCCCGCTCAGGGCTCGCCCGGGCGGGGTTTCTTGCGTGACCGTCCGAACGCCCCAACGGAGAAACTGGCGAACCTGAGCCGACAGCGGTAGGGAACGGCCGCCGATCGTCTGACGTCCGTCCGCATGTTGATGCTGTCTTGTGGTCACCGGTGCCAAAACAGCAGGTGGGTTACTCCACTGGGGCTGGACACGGAGTCGAGATGGAAGCTGTCGAGTAGCTCGCTGTGGGACTTCCAGAGGCGTTCACCGCGGCCGAGCTCGATTGGCGCAACGGCGATGTGCATCGTGTCAACGAGGTCGGCGTCGAGGAAC